>JANMNC010000028.1:0-28649 GCA_031373695.1 Methylotenera sp.
TGGCGTTTGGAAAAGCTTGGATTAGAAAAGTTTAAGATTAAAAAATCAAACTTTTAAAAAATTATAAGCTGGGCTTGCAATTAATTGAGCGCAGCAATCAAGGAGTAGCAAAATGACACAAACATCATTAGGTGAGTCAGTGGTTCAGAAAGAGATTCATGCACAAGCCAAGAACAATGGCGTAGCAGCCAATATTACGCATACTCAACCGCTGTGGCTGCTGGCAGAGGTGACGTATCGCTGCCCATTACATTGCGCATTTTGCTACAACCCAACTGATTACGATAAGCATACGCAAAATGAATTAACCACTGAACAATGGATTAACGCCCTGCGTGATGCGCGCAAAATGGGTGCGATTCAGTTAGGTATTTCAGGCGGTGAGCCATTATTGCGCGATGATATTGAAGATATTGTGATTGAAGCCAAAAAATTGGGCTATTACAGCAACTTAATTACTTCAGGTGTTGGCTTAACTGAAAAACGTATCCAAGCTTTTAAAGATGGCGGCTTAGACCATATTCAGCTATCGATGCACGATATTACTGAAGAAATTAACAACTTTATTACCAATACTAAAACATTTGAATTGAAGAAAAAAGTCGCCGCGATGATTAAAAATCACGGCTACCCAATGGTGCTCAACGTGGTGATACACCGCTATAACATCGGTCATATTAAAGAAATTTTGGAAATGGCAGAAGCGCTAGGCGCGGATTATGTTGAATTAGCCAATACGCAATATTATGGCTGGTCGCTGGTAAATCGCAGTCAACTGATGCCATTAAAAGAACAAATCGACGAAGCGGAGCGCATTACCAACGAATTCCGCCAAAAAGTCGGTAATAAGATGAAAATCTTTTTTGTTGTGCCCGATTACTTTGGCGACCGTCCTAAAAAATGCATGAACGGTTGGGGTGAAGTGTTTATGATTGTTACCGCCAATGGTGATGTTTTGCCATGTCATTCAGCACGCGTATTGCCGAATATGGCCTTCCCCAATGTGCGCGATAGTGGCTTGGAATATGCCTGGAAAGAAAGCCCTGCATTTAACAAATATCGTGGAACAGACTGGATGAAAGGGCCATGTGTTACTTGCCCAGAGAAAATGAATGACTTGGCTGGCTGTCGTTGCCAAGCATTCTTGCTGACAGGTGATGCGGAAAGTGCTGACCCCGTTTGTTCATTATCACCTAATCATCATTTAATTGAAAAAGCGATTGAAGACTCAAAAAATCCAGTTATCGCATCGCAACCAATTATTTTTAGAACTGATAAAAACTCTAAAAAATATGCGTCTGGCGATAAAGAGCGTGTTGAAGAGTTTCATGCATTGCCATAGCCATACTTTAATTTAGGCAATAAAGGATATAATCAAAGGCGCACTTTCTATGCGCCTTTTTTTAATGAGTCGTTAATAGCCCATCTGTTAAATTACAACCATTAAATTACAACCATAAAATTACAACTCTTAAATAAGCCATAAATTTATTACGTGAAATCACATTCCAACATTTTAGTTTATGTCCTTGCAAGCCTTGCAGCGCTTGCACCTTTTGCTATTGATACCTATTTGCCTGCGTTTCACGCGATGGGTGCTGATTTAAAGACATCTGATTTACATATTCAACAAAGCTTAACGGTTTATTTGTTGCCATACGCGTTAATGACACTTTGGCACGGTGCAATTTCTGACGCGATTGGACGTATTACTACGATTAAATGGGGTTTGAGCATATTTGTGTTGGCTAGCATTGGCTGTGCGTTTGCACCTAATATTGAAACATTGTGGTTTTTTCGGGCATTGCAGGGTGCTAGTGGCGGCGCAGGTAACACTGTAGCGCGTGCCATGGTGCGAGATTTGTTTGAAGGTGCACAAGCACAAAGAGTAATGGCAACAGTGCAAATGTTATTTGGAATAGCGCCAGCCGTAGCGCCTATTATTGGCGGTTTACTTTTAGGTATTCATTGGCAAAGCATTTTTATATTTTTAGCAATTTATGCAGCGCTTACTTTATGGGCGGCAGTCAGTTTTTTACCTGAAACTATGCCACAGGAAAAACGACTTAAACTATCTACAAAAAATGTGTTTATTAGTTATAAAACAATATTTAGTGATGCTGAATTTGCTAAATTGAGTTTTACAATTGGCGCTTGTTTTTCTGCCTTCTTTGTTTATGTGCTTGCAAGCCCAGTATTTTTGGGTAAGCATCTAGGTTTAACGCCACAACAGTATGGCTATTTTTTCGTATCTACAGTTACTGGTATGGTGTTGGGGTCATATTTAGCTAAATATGTGGCAGGTAAGTTTTCTGCCAAACAGGTGCTTAAAGTTGCTTTTAGTTGGATGTTATTAATAGTAGTAGTTAATATAGCAGTTTGTTATTGCCTGCCACCAAACCGATTTTATAATATTTTGCCTGTGGCATTTTTTAACGTTGGTATGGCATTGGTAATGCCTATTTTATCGCTTGCCGCGTTAGATCGACATCCTAAAATTCGCGGTACAGCTGCATCTGGTTCTGCATTTATTCAAATGTTTATCTCTAGTATTTCTGCAGGTTTAATTGTGCCTTTGGTTTGGGGCAGTGTTTTAGGATTAGCAAGCGCTATGCTGTGTTTTTTATTACTGGCATTGTTGGTAGTTAGCCAGACCCGCCTATGGAAAGACAGTCGAATTAATTAGTCACTATTAAATTACGCTGTGTAAATAACCTTATGCGTGCGTTATTTTGCCAATATTACCCAATACCAATTTTATACCACGCCACAGTTTTGGTAACAGCCAAAACATCAATACAATAAATCCGCATAGTAAGCCGATAAATACAGCAGGGTGAAATAAAGCTAGCCAGCCGCCAGTTAGTAACATGCTTTCTTCAGTGAGCGATGCGGCAATGTTGCTGATAGGCTCTGGTGAAGTATTGATGAGTGCACGGCTGCCAGCTTTTGTGGCGTGTGTGGCACCAGCCAATGAGCCGCCTAGCAAGCCAGTAAGTATTGCAATTATCGGGTCGCTAGTGTTTACAGCGCCCATTGCCAGTAATGCGCCAGCTGGTATGCGAACAAAGGTTTGAATTGAATCCCACGCGCTGTCGACATATGGAATTTTGTCAGCCAAAAACTCAACTATGCACAAAGCACCTGCGACGCCTAAAACGATGGGGTTACTTAAAATATCAAGTGTAGCAGGCAACTGAATGTAGTCGAATTTGGCTAGTAGCCCTACAATAAATACCGTTAAATACAAGCGTAAACCACTTGCCCAGCTTAAGCCTCCAGCGAGTGCTAAATTTGAAATTAGATCCATAATGTTAAGTTAACATAAAAACACATCACATTAAAAGCGCTAGTTTTTTAAACACTTTTCCAATATAAGTATACGCGGCAATCAAACTCTAGCTGGTGATAGTCTGGCTCAATGTGTTGGCATAACTGATAAAAGGCCTTGTCGTGATTGCGTTCTTTTAGATGTGCTAGTTCGTGCACTACAATCATGCGTAAAAATTCGCTTGGTGCTGCTTTAAAAAAAGACGAAATTTTAATTTCTTTTTTGGCTTTAAGTTTGCCGCCTTGCACGCGCGAAACAGCCGTGTTTAATCCAAGTGCATGATGCTCAATACTTAATCGATTATCATAATGTGCTTTGTCTAGTATTGGCGCATTACGCAAAAAAGTTTGCTTGATATCTGTGCAGTATTGATACAGTGCTTTATCGGTTTGTATTAAATGGCTTTGCGGATAGCGCTGTGTAATGTAATCACCAAGCTTATCTTGCGCCTGCAATAGTTTAATTTGATCTTGCAGTGCTGCGGAGTAGTGCGCTAAATAATTAATTTTAGGTTTCATAGCAAGGTTTTATGCGCTTAAAAATAAAAATGGAAGCCTTAGCCTCCATTTTTTAATGCGATACAAAGTCACGCTGCCCAAAGTTTGCAGTAACTATTCAATTAAAAGCTCTCGCTTCCCAGGCACGCCGTTCATAGCTTCTGCATCTTCTAATGCTTCCTTACGGCTAGTAATTACTGGCCATAGTGTTGCTAAACGCGCGTTTAAAGCAATATATTCTTGCTGATCTGCGGGCACATCATCTTCTGCAAAAATGGCCTCGGCAGGGCATTCAGCCACACAAAGCGTGCAATCTATGCATTCATCTGGATTAATCGCTAAAAAATTAGGGCCTTCTACAAAGCAATCTACAGGACAAACATCAACGCAATCAGTAAATTTGCATTGAATACAGTTTTCGGTTACGACATAAGTCATTTTCTATTCCTTCTTTTAAATCTATTAGAATTTTAATCTATTCTTTATTTTTTACAATCGTGAATTTATACAATCATGCCAGCACCAACCGTATTATTGGTTGATTCATCAATTAAAATAAAGGCACCAATAGCGCGGTTTTGTGTATAACTATCGACCATCAGCGGTTGTGCAAGTTTAAAACCAATGCGTGCAATGTCATTCATTTTAAGCTCAGTAGCAGCTTGTTGTTCTAGCGTATTTACATCTACTTTGTATGAAATAGTGGCAACTTTAGCTTTTGATTCGCGCGTAGTATGGCGAATAACATATGTGCGTGCCACCGACATGGGTGTTTCGGATAGCCAGCATACAAAGGCCTCTATTTGTTTTACAGGGGCAATTTTACTGCCTGTTTTTACAATCATGTCGCCACGTGATGTGTCAATTTCATCCTCAAGCAATAGTGTGACGCTTTGCTCGGTTTGCGCACTTTGCAATTGCTCATCACCAATTTGAATCGCTTTAACTTTTGATTGGTAGCCATTTGGTAATACAGTAACATCATCGCCAACTGCAATTTCACCACTTTCAATCCGGCCCATAAAGCCTCTAAAATCGTGTAAATCGGCATCGGCACTGGCATGTGGGCGGCAAACAAATTGCACTGGAAAGCGGAACTCCTCATTCGCTTCGGTATGTGCGGCTGGTGCTTTTTCGAGCATTTCAAGCAAGGTTTCGCCTGTATACCATGGCATATTTTCTAGGCGATCAACCAGCATATCACCATTAAGCGCTGACATAGGGATAAAGCGAATATCGTGGCCAGCGGCTGTTTTACTTTGTGCCAAGCCAATTTCATTTGCAAATGCTAGATAATCGGCACAGATTTTATTGTAATTGGCTTCATCGTACTGCATTAAATCCATTTTGTTTACGGCCACAACAATATGCTGAATACCTACCAAGTGCGCTAAGTAACTGTGGCGTCTCGTCTGAGTTAACACGCCTTTGCGTGCATCAATCAAAATAATGGCTAAGTTTGCAGTAGAAGCCGCAGTAACCATGTTGCGCGTGTATTGCTCATGACCAGGCGCATCGGCAATGATGTATTTGCGTGTGCCAGTACTAAAGTAGCGATAAGCTACGTCAATGGTAATGCCTTGCTCGCGCTCAGCCTGCAGGCCATCTGTCAGTAGCGACAAATCGACGGCTTCCATGCCGCGTTTTTTAGATGTATTTGAAATTTGCGTGAGAGTATCTGCAAGAATCGTTTTAGTATCAAATAGTAAGCGGCCGATAAGCGTGCTTTTGCCGTCATCGACAGAGCCGCAAGTCATGAAGCGTAGTAAAGAGTCGTTATGTTGTGTTGTCATTTTTTAAAACTTCATTTTTGCCACAGATAACACAGGGTGCACAGAGCGTTTAGATTTTTCTCGGGGTACTCTGTGTTCTCTGTGGCTATAATTAAAAGTAGCCTTCCTTTTTGCGCTGTTCCATACTTGCGTCGCTTGTTTGATCATCTAAACGAGTCGCACCGCGTTCAGTGATAGTGGTGGTTGCGGTTTCTAACACAATTTTGCTCACATCGTCAGCATCGCTTAGCACAGGTGCTGTACAGGTAATATCACCTACAGTTCTAAAGCGCACTTGCATATTGGTGACTGTTTCACCCGCTTTCGGCTGATTAATCACTTCGCCATTTGCTAGCGGCACATTGGCTGGCATCATCGCGCCACCACGCATAATAATATCGCGGTTATGTGCAAAATAAATACTAGGTAAGCCTAGATTTTCGCGCTCAATATATTGCCAAACGTCCATTTCTGTCCAGTTTGAGATGGGAAAAGCACGAATATTTTCGCCCTTATGGCTGCGCGCATTATATAAATTCCATAGTTCTGGTCGTTGGTTTTTTGGGTCCCATTGGCCAAATTCATCGCGAAAACTCATGATTCGCTCTTTGGCACGGGCTTTTTCTTCATCACGTCGTGCGCCGCCAATACAACAATCAAAACCAAATTCTTCAATGGCTTCTAGTAAAGTTACTGATTGGTGCTTATTGCGTGGCTCATCAGGCGATTTCAATACGATGGTGCCGCGTTTCATCGAGTCTTCTAATGAACGTACAATTAAGCGCTCACCCAACTCGGCCGCACGCTGGTCACGAAAATCAATCACCTCTTGATAATTGTGGCCGGTATCAATATGCATCAGTGGGAACGGAAACTTGCCAGGGCGAAACGCCTTTTCAGCTAGGCGCAGAATACAGAGTGAATCTTTACCGCCAGAAAATAGTAACACTGGATTTGAGCATTGGCCCGCCACTTCACGCAAAATGTGTATAGCTTCAGCCTCTAGCCAATCTAGATGCGATAGTGGTTGTTTAATTGATTTATTATTTAACATATTCAATAACTTATTAAAATTTATTAATGTAGTACTTTATGTTTGAAGCTGTAAATTTAAGGCTTTATATTTTTAATGCTTTACAACTTAACACACTAACTTTTAACGTGAAGACCACACTCTTTGTTAGTTGGGTCTTCCCACCACCAACGGCCAGCTCGCACATCTTCACCCATGGCAATTGCGCGAGTACAAGGTGCACAGCCAATACTAGGGTAAAACTGGTCGTGCAATGCGTTATACGGCACGCTGTGTATGCGTATGTAGGCCCAAACTTCTTGTTCAGACCAATCGCTTAACGGATTAAATTTTTCTAGCTTATTACCTGCATCAAACTCTCGCACGGGCAAGCTAGTTCTAGTGGTGGCTTGCGCAGCACGCATGCCAGTTACCCATCCCGCTTTGTTTTTTAAGGCGCGCTGTAATGGTTCTACCTTACGCATATGGCAGCAGCTTTTACGTAAATCTATAGTTTCATAAAAGGCATTAATACCATGATTTTTAACGTAAAATTCTACTGTTTCGCTTTTTGGAAAGTACACATCAAGCTTAGTATTGTAGTGTTTTTCAGTTTCCGCAATTAAATCGTAGGTTTCAACTGGTAAGCGACCTGTATCTAGTGAAAATATACTAATAGCCAACTGATTTTTAAGAATAATATCGGTTAGCACCATATCTTCTGCACCAAAACTATTGGCAAAAGTAACTGTTTTTAATTCTTGTACTGCGTCTTTTAACAGGCTAACTATTTCTGTAGTTTTAGCATTAACGCTGGCTACCAATACATCAGACAACACTGGCGATGTAGCAGGGTTGCTAGCACTAGGTTTAAGCATAGATATAGCGCCAGTCATTAGGCAAGTCTGTTATAGCGCGAAAAAATTGGTTGAGCTACATCAACTGCACCCTGATAAGGGTGGCTGAAATCTTTAAGGCTAGCCAGTGCTTCGTTTGCACTGCGGTCTGCACGTATGGCAAAGCTGGTAAAGCCGCTGCGTTTTAAAAAGAATATTTGATCGCGTAGTACATCACCTAATGCACGCAACTCGTTTTTATAGCCATAGCGGGTGCGTAACAAAGTACCGAGCGAAAATATACGACCGTCAGCAAAGCGTTGTACATGTATAGCAATAATAGGCAGGGCGTTTAAATCTGCTTGGTTTTCAATTAAGGTTTCTAACACTTCATGTGTATCTAGCCAAACACCTACTTCGCCAGCGTTAATGCGACTAATAAACTCATTTTTACGCGTAATAAATACACTTAAAGGCACAATAATTTTACCAGTAGCAGGAATAATTGTTCCTGTGATTTGCTCGGCTGTAACTGTCGCCTCGCCAGTAAGTTTGAATAGTACTACTTTACCTGCTTGCTTGCGTTCTTCAGCTTGGCTTGGTGGCAGTTGCACGCAAGTCCAATCGTTATCAGCTAGGCTAGCAACGCCATTTTTAAGTTGAATTAAATTGCTCATGCCGTAGCCCCATTTTTTGCATGTTCGTTTTTGGCATAAACGTTAGTCTTAAACGGCGCCAAACCTAAGCGGCGCACAGTGTCTATAAAGCGCTCTTCTGGCGTACGCTCTTGTACATAGACATCAATTAGTTTTTGTACTACTTGTGGCATCTCTTCGGCTGAGAACGATGGCCCAATTACCGCGCCAATACTGGCGTCATTGCCTTGTTTGCCACCAATGGACACTTGATACCATTCAGAACCATCTTTATCTACACCCAAAATACCAATATGACCTACGTGATGGTGGCCACAGGCGTTCATACAGCCAGAAATATTGAGCTCAATGTCGCCAATATCATGCAAGTAATCAAGATTATCGAACTGCATTTGAATTGCTTCAGCAATTGGGATGCTTTTTGCATTGGCCAGTGAACAGAAATCGCCACCTGGGCAGCAAATGATGTCAGTAAGCAGCCCAATATTGGGCGTGGCTAAGCCATTGGCACGGGCTTTTTCCCACACTGCAAACAAATCACTTAGTTTTACATCGGCTAAGATTAAATTTTGCTCATGTGATACACGTAGCTCGCCAAAGCTATAAAGTTGTGCTAAATCAGCCACAATATGCATTTGAGCGCTAGTTGCATCGCCTGGTGCTTGACCATGTGGTTTTAGAGATAATGTTACTGCACGGTAGCCCGCTGTTTTGTGAGCATGAACACAGCGCTTAACCCAAGCTGCAAAAGCTGGATTGCTCGATATTGCTGAATCAAAGCTTGCATCATGAGCCGCTAATACTTCGTAGGGCATTGCATCAAAATGTTGGCCAACGCGAATTAATTCGGTTTCTGTAATTGTATTAGGCGCATCTTTTAAATGCAGCCATTCGGCTTCAACTTGTTGTTTAAATTCATCTATACCTAGCGCTTTAACCAAAATTTTAATACGCGCTTTGTAGGCGTTGTCACGACGACCATGCAAGTTATAAACACGAATAATCGCTTCGCAATAGGTAAGCGCATGTTGCCACTCAAGGTGTTCGCGAATTACAGAGCCAAGTATTGGCGTGCGCCCAAGGCCACCACCTACCCAAACTTTTATCGCTAATTTTCCAGCGGCGTCGTGATAAAACTCCATACCAATATCATGCGCTTGTACAATGGCGCGGTCATCTTTTGTGCCAGATACAGCTATTTTAAATTTGCGTGGTAATAACGCGAATTCTGGGTGAAAGGTGCTCCACTGACGCATAATTTCAGCCATAGCGCGGGGATCAACAACTTCATCAGGCGCGATACCTGCAAATTGATCTGTAGTAATGTTGCGGATGCAGTTGCCAGAGGTTTGGATGGCATGCATCTCTACCGTGGCTAGCTCGGCTAAAATCTCTGGAACATCTTCTAATTTGGGCCAATTAAGTTGTAAATTTTGGCGGGTACTAAAGTGACCATAATCTTTATCGTATTTGTTAGCAATATCGCCAAGTTTATGTAATTGTTTGCTTGATAGCATGCCGTAAGGCACAGCAATACGTAGCATAGGCGCGTGGCGCTGTATATATAAACCATTTTGCAGGCGTAATGGACGAAACTCTTCTTCAGACAGCTCGCCTGCTAAGTATCTGCGTGTTTGATCGCGATACTGTGTTACGCGCTCGTCAACGATTTGTTGGTCTAATTTGTCGTATTTATACATAAATTTTAAAGCTCAAAAACTCAACCCAATATTTTAACTTAAAATGACTGTTTTGACTGCTGTTTTGCCCAAGGTTTGCTTAAGTTTTTCTTAAACCTAATTGTTTAAAGCCAATTATAAATAGCAAAACAACAATACCAATCAGTTGATTAAATTGTGGAAATGCAAGTTTTTGGCCTACATATACCAAAATAAGCGCCAACAAAACGCGCACCCAATGCTCTGCTACTTTAGAGCTTAAATGGCTGCCTATCCAAATGCCTGGAATCGAACCAATAAGTAGTGTGCCCAGCAACTGATAATCAACCGTACCAATACTGGCATGGCCTAAACCAGCAACCAGCGTAAGGGGTACTGCGTGTGCCACATCAGTACCCACGATTTTGGTAATAGGCACTTTTGGGTACAAAATTAACAAGGCTGTTACCCCCAGTGCGCCAGCACCTACAGAGGTAAGTGTTACTAAAAACCCTAAAATAATACCCAAGATAACCGTCATGGTTGGCGTGTAATCAGGGTTAATCCAGTGGCCTGTTTTAGATATCTTGGCCAGTTGGTTGCGAAACAACACCGATAAAGAAGTGAGTAATAAGGCAATTCCTAGCCAAAATTTAATACTTTTGACGGCATCTTCAGAAGCTATATTTAATTCTTTTAAATAAATAACGGTAATAATAGATGCAGGGATGCTGCCATAGGCCAACAGGCGCACTATTTTCCAATCAATATTACCAAGCTTGCCGTGTGCAAAAATACCTACACTTTTTGTGATAGAGGCATAGAGCAAATCAGTGCCAACCGCTACAGCTGCTTTTACGTTGAAAAAAATCAGTAAAATAGGTGTCATCAGCGAGCCACCCCCCACGCCTGTAAGCCCAACTAGCAAACCAACTACAAAGCCAGCAACAATATAAAAAGCAAAATCCACTCGTATACACCCATTTGGTAGTAAAGGCCGTTAATGTAACAGTAATTGATATAATTATTTAATAACACTTTATTATTATGGTATATGCTTTGGTTATAAAGATTACTTTTATTAAAGAGATGTTTTCATGAAGCTGCATCAATTAAAATACATTCACGAAGTAGCCAGGCAAGGCTTAAATATTTCTGCTGCGGCAGAGGCGCTGCATACTTCGCAGCCAGGTGTTAGCAAGCAAATACAAATGTTAGAAGATGAGCTGAAGCTGCAAATATTTCAGCGTAATGGTAAACGGTTAACTGGCATTACTGAGCCTGGGCGGCATATCGTTAAATTAGCGGCCACCGTCATGTTAGAAATGCAAAATATCAAACGCGTGGGTGATGAATTTAGTAAAGTTGAAACAGGTACACTGACTATTGCCACCACACATACGCAAGCCCGCTACAAATTACCAACCGCCATTAAGCAATTTATTGAGGCTTACCCACATGTAAAACTTAATATTCATCAAGGCGATCCTAGTCAAGTAACAGCACAAGTGGCAAATGGTGAGGCAGACATCGGTATTGCTACAGAAAAAATTAACCTTGATGATAAGTTGTTATGCCTACCGGCCTATGAGTGGAATCGTTGCGTAGTGGTGCCAAAAGGGCATCGCCTTATCGACGCTGTACCACTAACTTTATCTAAAATAGCCAGCTTCCCGCTCATTACTTATGATTTTGCATTTACTGGCAGCACGGCTGTATCTAAAGTGTTTCATGACGCTGGCGTGATGCCTAATGTGGTATTAACGGCCATTGATGCTGACGTGATTAAAACCTATGTGGGGCTGGGTTTGGGTGTGGGTTTAATTGCTAATATGGCGTATGATGAAGTGCGCGATAATGATTTAGTGCGGCTTGATTGTAGCCATTTGTTTCCAGCCAGCACAACCTACGTAGGTGTGCGTAAAGATGCTTTTTTACGCAATTATATTTATGGCTTTATTGAAATGCTTGCGCCAAAATTTGACCAAAAATCAGTAGATGATGCCCTCAGAGCATTTAGAAACAGCTAGCTTCAGCAATACCTAGCCTTTTAGAAGTAGTTAAAAATGTAATTTTTGGAGTGGTTATGCGGGTCACAGGTTACATCGTTAAAACACTTTTGCTGATGATAATATTTGTATTGGCTGCATGTGCCACCCCCAAAACCCCCACAGCAGCGCCGCCTAATGTATCTAGTGCAAATTTAATACGTAACGGTTTGCCTGCGGTAGACCCCAATAGTGCGCTATATGAGCTGCCAGTTAAAGAAGGCGTTAGTTATCAAGATGTTATTGATAGCTTAAAATCAATTAGTGAGGGCATGAATTTTGTGAATCCTGCTAATTTTCCAATTGGTGACCACATGAAGTTACGTGGAGTAGATCCGCAAGGTGTAAAAGAAGTGCGCTCATTCTGTAATTTAAGTATGGGCACCGAAATCATACTCGATCACCCTGAGTTTTTAGTATTTGCACCTTGCCGAATAGCTTTGTATGAAAAACCAGACGCTAGCAATAAGTTAAAATTATTTTTAGGTTTAGACCGTCCAACTTTCGATTTAAAAAGTATTAAAACCCCCACACTTCGTGCCCAAAAATCTGCCCAAGAATTAGAAGATGCTTTAATTAAATTGATGGATAAAGCCAGTCGTGGCGATATTTAACACAATATTAAACGAGTGCTTGGCCATTTTATAGAGGCTACAATGGTTACTAGGTTTAAACAAAATTGGTTCAATAAAGCTTGGTTTTTACAACAGTTAAAGCTTAATACTGTTGCGTTAATTAGTTTAATAACGGCGATTGTTGGTATTTCATATAATACTTGGCGTGATCAGCAAAATGAGATTAACGATAATATGCGCAAAGCAGCTTTTGAAGTGCTGACTGATTTAGGCGAATTACAAACCATTGTTAATTATGCGCATTTTCAACAAGATAGCATGCGTGGTCACCCGATTGAAGGCTGGAAGCATGTGGTGATGGTGCGTGATTTAAGTCATTTACTAACACCAAGTGCCGCTAAAGCTGCTGATAACTTATATGTTACTTGGCAAGGGAGCTGGGAACACTTAGGTGCTGATCAGCAAACAGAATTATTGATTAGTAACCAAATTACACAAACCAGAAAAGCTGTATTAACCACAATCGATAGCCTTAAATAAACGAAAACATACCAGTATATGAATCCAATTCGCGTTGCAAAAGCAGAAAATTTTCTACATATCCTGCCTAAAATGGCTAATCGTCATGGCTTAATTGCTGGGGCTACTGGTACAGGCAAAACGGTTACCTTGCAAACCTTGGCTGAAGGCTTTTCGCAACTGGGTGTGCCAGTATTTATGGCAGATGTAAAAGGAGATTTATCTGGCATGAGCCAAGCCGGTGGCGGTAATCCGAAGGTAGATGCAAGAGTTGCACTGCTTGGTTTAAGTGATTACAAAGCGCAAGCCTCACCTGTTACTTTTTGGGATGTATTTGGTTTGAAAGGTCACCCCGTCAGAACAACTGTTGCTGAAATGGGCCCACTATTGTTGGCACGCATGCTTAATTTAAATGATGTGCAAGGGGGTGTGCTTAATTCTGTTTTTAAAATTGCTGATGACAAAGGTTGGTTATTGCTCGATTTAAAAGACTTACGTGCCATGATGCAGCATGCTTCAGAAAACGGTGCAGAATATCAAGCAGAATACGGTAACATCTCTGCAGCCAGCGTGGGTGCGGTACAGCGGGCATTATTGCAACTTGAAACTGAAGGCGGCGATTTACTTTTTGGCGAGCCCGCACTTAATTTAGATGACTTAATGCAAACTGACAGCCAAGGCCGCGGTGTGATTAATATTTTGGCATCAGATAAGTTATTTAACTCACCACGCGTTTACGCCACACTTTTGCTTTGGCTGCTTTCTGAGCTATATGAGAAGCTGCCTGAAGTAGGTGATTTAGATAAACCTAAATTGGTGTTTTTCTTTGATGAAGCGCATTTACTGTTTAGCGATGCACCACAAGCATTAATGCAAAAAATTGAGCAAGTAATCCGTTTAATACGTTCTAAAGGCGTGGGTGTGTATTTTGTTAGTCAAAACCCGTTAGATATTCCCGATATTGTGCTGGGGCAGCTGGGTAACCGTGTGCAGCATGCTTTGCGGGCATTTACACCTAGAGACCAAAAAGCAGTTAATGCTGCGGCTGAAACCTTTAGAGTCAACCCAAAAGTAGATGTTAAAACAGCGATTACTGAACTTGGTGTGGGTGAGGCTTTAGTCTCATTTTTAGATGAAAAAGGTATTCCAACACCGGTAGAGCGTGCCTTTATTTGCCCACCGCAAAGCCGTATTGGTCCAGCAAGTGATGTTGAGCGTGCAGATGCCATTAAAAAATCTAACGTGAGTGGTTTTTATGAAAAGCAAGTAGACCGCGAATCGGCGTATGAAATATTAAAGACGCGAGTAAAAGAAATTACTCAATCGTCACAACCAAACAATACAACTGGCAATGAGAAGCCGACTGAGGGCATTGACTGGATTGATGTAATCAGTGGCAGAAGGGCTACTCAGTCAGATTCAGACGCTGAGGCCATCGCAAAAACGGCTAGGCGAGTAATTACCTCATCATTAGGAATCAAAGTTCTTCGTGGTATTTTGGGCAGTATATTCGGCCGCAAATAATAGGATTTTTAAATGCTATCTGATATCGAAATTGCCCAAGCCGCTCAGCTTAAGCCGATTGTAGATATCGCGCAAAGGCTCGATATAGCGCCAGAAGACTTGATTCCCTATGGACATGTGATAGCTAAACTAGGCGTGAATTGCATTACAAAGCTTAAAGATAAGCCAAGCGGCAAATTAATATTAGTAACAGCAATTAGCCCTACACCAGCCGGTGAGGGTAAAACTACCACCACAATTGGCCTAGCAGATGCGCTAAATCACAATTTTAAGCAAGAAAAAAGTAGTCAACAAGCCATGGTGTGTATTCGAGAGCCATCGCTTGGCCCTGTATTTGGCATGAAAGGTGGCGCTACTGGCGGTGGTTATGCGCAAGTAGTGCCCATGGAAAATATTAATCTGCATTTTACGGGTGATTTTCACGCCATAACTGCGGCTAACAATCTATTGGCTGCCTTAATCGATAACCATATTCATCATGGCAATATTTTGCAAATTGATGTGCATCATATATCTTGGAAGCCATGCCTAGATATGAACGACAGGGCATTGCGTCACATTACACTGCATCATCAATATGGTGATAAAACTTCGGGATTTGATATTACAGTTGCCAGTGAAGTGATGGCAATATTTTGCTTGGCTGAAAATTTAACAGATTTAAAAGCGCGACTGGGTAATATACAAGTGGCTACCAGTTTGGCTGGCAAGCCAATATTGGCAAGTGATTTACATGCGCAAGGTGCAATGACAGCACTGTTAAAAGATGCGTTTCAGCCAAACTTAGTACAAACGCTAGAGCACACGCCAGCCCTTATTCACGGCGGCCCATTTGCCAATATTGCCCATGGTTGCAACTCGGTTGTAGCAACAAAAACAGCCTTAAAGCTTGCCGATTACGTAGTAACAGAGGCTGGTTTTGGTGCAGATTTAGGCGCGGAAAAGTTTTTTGATATTAAATGCCGCAAAGCTAATTTGCAGCCAGATGTAGTGGTAATTGTGGCGACAATACGCGCTTTAAAGTATCACGGTGGGGCAGAGCTAAGCCAGTTAAATACCGAAAGCATTGATTTTTTAAGCAAAGGGTTGTGTAATTTAAAAAGACACATTAATAATTGTCGTGATTATTTTGGCATGCAAGTGATTGTGGCTATTAATTATTTTATACACGACACGCAGGCTGAAATTGAGACGCTAACCAATGCGGTTGAGGCGCTAGGTTGCACAGCCGTTTTATGCAAGCACTGGGCACAAGGTGGCGCGGGTGCAACTGATTTGGCGCATGAAGTTGTGCGTGTAATTGAGCAAAAAACCTCATTATTGAACGCGCCACAATTTAAGTTTTTATATGCCGATAGCCTTTCTTTATTGAGTAAAATTGAACGCATAGCTACAAAAGTATATGGCGCAAATAAGCTTGAATTGAGCGCGCAAGCGGCGGAAAAGCTAGCGCTTTTTGAAAAAGATTATGCGCATTTTCCAATCTGTATCGCTAAAACACAGTACTCATTTTCATCAGACCCTAGCTTGCGTGGCGCGCCTGTTGGGCATACCTTACATGTTAGTGAGCTACGACTATCACGCGGGGCAGAGTTTATTGTGGTTATTTGTGGAAAAATTATGACGATGCCAGGCTTGCCAAAAGTGCCCGCGAGTACGCGTATAAATGTGAATGAATTGGGTGTAATTGTTGGTTTATCTTAAACCCTACATGAGCACTACCAAAAGTTTTATCACACGCTTATTCACATATTGTCATCAGCAATACTTTAAGTTTTATCTCAAATTAACGTAGTTTGAATTAGATGCAAACAATCGAACAAGCTGGCGCGGCCGAGCAAACAATTAATAAATCACGCTTTTTTGCTATTGCTGCGCATTGCAATAGCGAGCAACAGGTAGCGCAGTTTTTACGCGCCATTGCAGCACAACATGCAAGCGCACATCATTTAGCGTATGCGTTTAGAATCAAAACCTCAGATGGCGTAATACCTAGGTTTTCAGACGCGGGTGAGCCAAGTGGCACTGCGGGAAAACCTATTTTGCAAATGTTAGAAGGCCGCGCATTAATCAATGTATGTGTGGGTGTGATACGCTATTATGGGGGCATTAATTTAGGCACAGGCGGCTTAGTGCGTGCCTATAGCGGAACGGCAAAATTGGCGTTAGAAAAATCACTAATAGCACCTTATATTGAGATGCAAGAGCTCAGTTTAAACGTTCAATATAATCGTGTCGATGAGTTGACTAGACTGGTTTCGCAATTAAAAGGTAAAGTGCTAGATAAAAACTTTGAAAACGGCGTGCAGTTAAAAATTAGCTTGCCAGTAGCCAATGCCCAATTACTTATAAGTCGGTTCGGCTAATTTATTTAAATGAAAACTTATGCAAAATAATACAATTGCAACAAAATATGACATTGCAGCATGGCTGATGATTGCTGTTTTAATGCTGCTGGTACTAATGTTTCACTTGTTACCGGCATTACTATCGGGGTTATTGGTTTATCAACTCATACATATTTTAACGCCTTATATTGCACAAAAACTGCCTGGCACACGTGCAAAACTTATTGCTATTGCCTTACTTGCGATTGTTATTGTTGGTCTACTAACATTGGCTGGCGCGGGTCTCATGGCTTTTTTTAGATCGGAATCTGGCAGCTTAACCGTGTTGCTTGCAAAAATGGCACAAATTATTGAAGACTCACGCAAGATTCTACCCGCGTGGATTTTGGACCGTTTGCCTGCCGATGCTATAACTTTTAAAGTAGAAGCCACTAACTGGCTGCGCGAACATGCGGGTGAGCTGCAGGTGGTAGGTAAAGAAGCTGGTCGCATCACCGCACATATTATTATTGGCATGATTGTGGGTGGCATGGTTGGTTTGCGTGACGCAGCTAGAGATGACCAATACAAACCATTTGCGCTTGCCATGGTGCAGCGTGCTTGGTTGTTTGGTGATGCCTTTAAGCGTGTGGTATTTGCCCAAGTGCGCATTGCAACTATTAATGCTTTTTTTACAGGTATTTACTTAGCCGTTATATTGCCTTTGTTTGGGGTTCAGCTACCCTTAGTTAAAACCATGATAGCCATCACTTTTGTAGTTGGATTGATTCCAGTAGTGGGTAATTTAATTTCTAACACCATCATCGTTATCGTGAGTTTAAGCCAATCGCTAGGCGTGGCAATTGGCTCACTGCTTTATTTGGTAGTGATTCATAAGTTTGAATACTTTTTAAATGCCCGAATTGTAGGTGGCCAAATTCGCGCCAATGCCTGGGAGCTACTTATCACAATGCTGCTAATGGAAGCTGTTTTTGGTATTGCTGGTGTAGTGGCGGCACCAATTTATTACGCCTATATTAAAAGTGAATTGCGTGAGCGTAATTTGGTGTAAATACATCAGCATAACATGCTCTGCAAGCCGCGTGGATATTGGCTTGTAGAGCAGTTATTTAAAGGCTATTGCAGTGCTTGTAATTAAAATACTATATTTTAAATTGTGTATTTAAAATCAAAATAACGTAAATCAAAACCTACTTTAAAACATAAAATCTATTTTCCAGGGTTTTGCCCATTTTAATTTTATCTAATTGGTTACCAGCACTATCGCCTAACTTGGCTAAACGCTCATCTGGGTGTGGGTGCGTTTTAAATAATAGTGCAACGCTATTATCGGTTTTGTTGGTTTGTGCAATTGTTTGCAATACTTCTGGCAAGCCAAATGCATCATAACCAGCGCGGGCTGCAAGCACCATGCCCATGCGGTCGGCCTCATATTCTGCATCTTTATCTAAACTGCGTGCGCTAATTTCGGCACCACTACCAATGGCTTTTTGTGCCAATTTATTATCTTTGGCTAATAAATCACTTAATTTACCAGCACCAAAATCTAATAGCTGCTGTTTTTGTAATACTTTAAGTTGATGTTTTTTAACGACATGTGCAATCTCATGGCCCAGTACACCTGCTAATTGTGCTTCGTTAGTTAATTTTTGATATAAACCTTTGGTAATCAGCACGTAACCACCAGGTGCTGCGAAAGCATTTAAATCGGCGCTTTCAATCACGCCAAATTTCCAAGGTAAGTCTGCCCGTTCTGATTGGCTAGCTACCCAGCGGCCCACTTTATTTACATACTTTTGCAAAGCCTCATCTTTAACCAAAGGCGCGGCACCAAGCAAGCTGCCAGTAATTTCGCGGCCTAGCGCAATTTCTTCTTCACGGCTTGGGTTTTTCCAGTTAAATGCTTTGGCTTCTGGTTGTGTTGGTGCTGCTTCGGCTGCAGTTGCGCTTTTAGAAGCTTCAATTTCAGCAGGGGTTTGGGTTGGCTCGGCATTAGTAGCCTCACCTGTATTTTTTACCTCCTCGCTATTTTTAGCTTTTTCTATTGTTTGCTTTGCAGCATCTTCAAGCGCTTTACCAAAATCAAAAGCTGCAGATTGTACTGAAAACAAACCTGCAGATAACATTAAACCCATTAATAGCTTATTCATTATTTAGCAGCCTTTAAATTAGTAGCCTTTAAATAAGCTAACTGTGTTGTGCTTAAGCCACCCGCTTTGGCAAATTGTTGACCATCATTAGCGCTTGCGGTGTAGCTTTCTAATTTTACAATTTCTGTTTCGTTAAATTTTGCTGTTTTTAATTCCTCTGCACTTAATCCACGAATACCTGTGGTAGAAACCACTTTGCCAGTACCAGCGCGGCCACTGGCCACACTCGCAATGCCGCCCACTTGGTTTGAGCTAGTAGCACCACCGCGCTTAACTGAAAGTAAGCGCACCCAGCCCGTACTTTTTTTGGTTTTAACTTGCAGCCAAGCGCCTTTTTTTAGCAAAATATCGATGCTTTCATTTTTGGCTAAGCTACCCACTGTTTTAGCATCTGCAAATGGCTCTGCACGTAAAGTATCACTTTTAAGTGCAGTTCCGGCATCGCCAGAAAGTGCTAAAATAGGGCTTGCTAGGGCATATAGTAAAATAATTTTTAAATAGTTTTTCATGCTAAATCCTTAATTGAGTCGTCATTTTCGTGCTCTAGCTTAATGACTGCTTGCGCAAAAATTGTGCGCCACTGCGATGCTAAAGTAGAGTTGGTTTGGTTGTCTAGTTGGCCTTCATGTAAGGCATAACGAGTAAGTGTGCTATTTGGTAGACCTAAATGCGTGATTAATATGGGCAGCTGGTTTGTAATATTCAGTGCATCTTGTTTAGCAGCTGCAGCATATTCTGGCTTGCTGTCAGCAAAAATCCAGCTTACCACTACCATATCGCCAAACAAGCCCCAAATGCCACTTTGTGTGCCTTGTAAAACCTCAATACTGTTAGGCGTTTTGCTAGCCAGTTCAATTTCGCGCTTAAGTTTTTTTAGTAAGGCATCGCTCAAGGGTTCATTGGCCTCCACTAAAATTGGCATCATCAATACGCTCGATTGTTTAGCATCTGCATTAACGCCAAACGCTAGCCAGCGCTGCAGTGCGCGATCGGTAGCCAACGCATAAATTTTAGCCACACCAAACAAGGCCACCGCCCATAAAATTGGGCCAGTAAGATCTAAATAAGTGTTGCTTACATTAATACCAATATACGAAAGCACCAATAAACCAACTTGGCTACCAGTAAAAATAGAGTTAAATTTATCGCGATCTACTTTTAAATAAAACGCCAATGTAGTCAGCCAAATAAGCAATAGGCTCATCAGCACATAAGGCGTTTTGCCGCGCCATACTTTTAAATAATCACCATGTTTGGCGTTATCAATGGCGGTGGCTAATATTTCTACCCCAGGAAACTGCTTATCCATGGCAGTAGGTTTAATATCAAATAAACCTGGCGCGGTTGAGCCAATAATCACAATTTTGTTGCTAAATTCATCTTGCGGACGCGTTTTATTTTTGCTGGCTAGGTCGGTGAATACATCACTAAAACTGGCATAAGTGTAAGTAAACGGCTTACCACGCCAGTTAATTAACATATTTTTTGGTAAGTTTTCGTTAGTTTTAGCATTGGCAAATTGCGCCACCACCAAAGGCAGGGCGGGTAAGCGCCAGCCTGCATCGTCATGAAACATGCGGTATTCGCGCACAATGCCGTCATTATCTGGGTACACATTATGCGTGCCGAGCCTATTGGCTTTTAAGGCGCTTTCAAAATACGGCAAAATGGCAGCAATGGTGGCATTTTTATTGGCATCGCTACTGGCTATTAAACCTGGAATTTGTGCATATTTAAGCTGGCTAGTCGCGTCTTGGCTGGCATCTAAACGCAAAATGGGAAAAAACGTATTGGTACTACCAGCAATCACTTCATTAAAATAGGCGTCAGAGTCGGGGTTATAAATATCAGCGTCACTAAAAACAATATCAAACACAATAGCTTTAGGTTTTTGCGCTTGTATATTTTCTACAAATTCGCCCAACACTTGACGCGGCCAAGGCCAGCGGCCATATTCTTTAGAAAATGCGGCAAGGCTGGCTTCATTTATATCGATAATAACAATATCTTTATCTGCCGCGGGCTGAAAAACACGGTGCTTAACCATAAAATCAAATGCCCGCTCACGCATATTTTCACCCACGTGAAACACGCTGGCATCTAACAGCACTAATAAGGTAAATAAAGTGGCTAAATAAATATAAAAGTTATTTTTTAGCTTGCGCGTAAGGTTTGCAAGCCATTGGCCAAGTAGTAATTTTAATTTTGTCATTTATGTTTATTGATAGTTTGTTTGATACAGCTAATTTATAAAGTCGGCTTAATTACAGGCTTAAAGGCCACACTGGTTTATAATGTGAACCATGAACGAAATTATAGTCTTACTTTTAGTTTTAACGATTATTTTGCTAATTTGGCTAGCTTGGCGTGAGTTAGGCAACAGTAAAAACGCCTTGTTATTAAGCCAGTTAGAAGACAAACATCGCGCCATGTTGCTAGATTTAAACGATGGTTTAAACAAGCTGGGAGACCGCATGAATACTGCCTCCCAGAGCAATGCTGAAATGCTTAAATCCTCTGTTTCACAAGAGTTATTAGCAACGCGTGAGGCCATGCAAACGCTACAGCTTGCACAAAATACTAGTTTGGCACTTACGCGTGAATCTGTGTTAGAAACGCTGCATAAAACCTTAAGCGAGCAGGGTAAATCGCAACAAAGTTTGATTAATGACACCATGCTAAAAGCCACCACCACATTGACGCAAAGTGTAGAAAGTTTAGGCAAAATTGTTGATGCGCGCTTAGAACAAATTGGCGGTAAGGTATCAGAGCGGCTAGACGAAGGTTTTAAAAAGACTAACGAAACTTTTATTAGCGTAATGGAGCGTTTAGCGACTATTGATGAAGCGCAAAAGAAAATTGACGGCTTAACTGTGAATATGGTGAGCTTGCAAGAATTACTGGGCGATAAACGCAGCCGAGGTGCGTATGGTGAGGTTCAACTAGAAAGCTTGGTGCGTAATGTGTTGCCAGCCAGCGGCTTTAAAATGCAGCACACCTTTGAAAATGGCACGCGGGTTGATTGTGCTCTATTTTTGCCAGAGCCAACAGGCACAGTGGCGGTAGACAGCAAGTTCCCGCTCGAAAACTACCACAAAATGTTTGATAGTAATTTATCTGAAGCGGCACAAAACACAGCTGAAAAACAGTTTAAAGCCGATGTAAAAAAACATGTGGATGATATTGCTGCTAAGTATATTATCCCCAATGTAACCAGTGATGGCGCAGTGATGTTTATACCTGCCGAGGCAGTATTTGCCGAGATACACGCTTACCACCCTGAAGTGATTGATTACGCCATGGTTAAACGTGTGTGGTTGGTTTCACCCACCACATTAATGGCGGTACTTAATACGGCGCGTGCAGTGTTAAAAGATGTAGAGATGCGCAAGCAAGTGCACATTATTAAAGATGAGCTGGGTAAGCTAAGCAAAGATTTTGAGCGATTTGATGTGCGCATGAAAAAACTAGCGGATAACATTCGCCAAGCGCACGAGCAAGCCCAAGATGTGCATGTGAGCAGCCAAAAAATTACGCGCCGTTTTGCACAAATTGAGCGTGTAGAGCTAAGCAATCAGCCAGTTGATTTGCTAGATGCGATTGAAGATACAATTGATGCAAAACCTAATGATTAAAAAGGTTAACTAAGTTTATAAAATTATGAATATAAAAATATTATATTTCGCAAGAATCAAAGAAGCGGTTAATTATTCAACCGAAGAAATAGAGCTGCCGAGCAATATTTCTACAATTACAGCGCTTAAAAATTATTTATCGCTACGAGGTGATAATTGGGCTAATTTGTTCAGCGGCAAGCAAGTCATTCGTGCTGCCATTAATCATGAGCTGGTTGATAATTTAGCCACTATAAAAGCCGGTGATGAGGTTGCGTTTTTTCCACCTGTTACTGGTGGTTAATTAATTTTAACTACAAACTAGCTATAACAATGACAGTACGTATTCAAATAGAAGATTTTGATGTTGGCTTAGAGCTAAATAAAATGCGGTTAGCAAACCCTAGCATTGGTGCGGTTGCTAGCTTTATTGGCCAAGTTAGAGATATTAACGATAACGATATGGTTAGCACGCTTACTTTAGAACATTATGCGGGTATGACAGAAAAATCGCTGGTAACAATAGAGGCTGAGGCAAAAAATCGCTGGCAAATAATTGACAGCCTTATTATTCACCGTATAGGTACGTTGCAGCCACTAGACCAGATAGTATTTGTTGGCGTTACCAGTAGCCACCGTGGCGATGCGTTTAAAGCGTGTGAATTTATAATGGATTTTTTAAAAACCCAAGCGCCATTTTGGAAAAAAGAAATGACTAATGCAGGCGAACGTTGGGTAGAGGCAAAGTTGGCAGACGATGACGCAACCGCGCGCTGGAATAAATAAGTAAAATTAAATGCAGTAAAATTAAACATAGTAAAACATTATTAAAAATATGCAAAACCTAAACCATAACGATTTAAACGCAACCATCTTATTAAACGCTTTCACGTTTAACACCACAGCAGAGTTATTAGATAGTGCTGCGGGATACCAGCCTGAGATTCATGGTTGGGTGGCACAAAGTGAGGCTAAAAAAGCCGCATTATTTGGCTTAAACATGAACCAAACCGGCTTTAATGTATTGGTGCTGGGTGCGCACGGTAGCGGCCGCACATCGCTAATGCAAAGCGCAATGTTAGATGTTGCAAAACAGAGTGTTACGCAAACCAGCACATCAAAACTAACAGATTTAGTTGCGCTTTATAATTTTGAGCAGCCTAATCAACCTACTTTAATAAAGTTGCCAGTAACTTATGGTGCAAAATTGCGTATTGAACTAGACGGTTTTGCACGTGCTTTGATGGTAGAAATGCCCAATTTTGTGGCCGCTGAAAACCAATCTGCTGTGCAAGCTGCCGCTGAGCTGTGGTTAACTGCTGCAATTAATACGCTAGAGCAAGCATTTTTGGCTTGCATGGATGAGTTAAAAGCTTATTTTAAATTGCTGCATAACGAAATTTTAGCTTACTTAAAAGCTTGGCAGCCACCATCAGCCAGTGAGTCGGATAATGCTTTAGAGGGTTTAATTAGCGAGGCCTTTTTTGCACGTTTTCGTGTGAATGTGCTGGTTGATAATCGTTACTTACAAACTTTGAATCAGCCAATCATTTACGATAACGACCCCAGTCTACAATCCTTATTTGGCGGGGTTGAGAGCGCAACAGATGCCTCTATTTCACCAGACTTTACGCGTTTGCGTGCGGGCAACTTACATAAAGCCGATGGCGGTATGCTAATGCTGCATTTGCGAGATTTACTTAACGATGAGCAAAATGGTACGCAAATGGTTGAAAAGCTACATCGTTTTTTGCGTAATGGTACTTTGCAAATTGAGGATGCCAGTAGCAACGCGCAAAGCACTAGCTACGTGGCTAATAATACCTTGTTACCGCTGAAAATTAAGCTGGTATTGATTGCTACGCGCGAAGATTTTTACGATTGCCTAGACGAGCAACCTGATTTCTTTAACTATTTTCCTATTAAAGTAGAGTTTGCAGAACGTATTACGGCCACCCCAGAAAACTATGCCGCAATAGCAGGATTTGTAGCGCAAAAATGTGCGCAACACAGCACCCCACATTTTACACGCGATGCTGTAGCCGCTTTAATTGGCGCACTGCAGCGTTTAGAGGAAGACCAAACGCGTATTAGCACTAACTTTGCATTTTTAGAGCGTTTAATGTTAGAAAGTGCAGCTTTTGCTAACAATGTTGGCGTAGTAACTGCGCTGCAAGTGCATGCTGCCATTCAAGCTAAATCTACCCGCAATCAATATTTTGAATCACAAATTCGTGATTCGATTATTGATAATGAGCTGCTCATTCAAGTGCAGGGTGAGGTAATAGGGCAGGTTAATGGCCTAACGCATATTGAGCTTGGCGATGCTAGTTTTGGTTCACCCATTCGCATCACCGCGCGCTGCTACCCAGGTGGTAAAGGTTTAATTAATATTGACCGCGAAGTCAATATGAGCGGCCCTAACCACGATAAAGGCATTTTTATTCTGCAAAATTGGCTTAGTGCCAGTTTTAGCCATTTAGCACCACTCAGTTTAAATGCATCACTAGTTTTTGAGCAAGAATATAACGGTGTAGAAGGTGACTCAGCCTCTTGTGCAGAGCTGTTTGCCTTGCTTTCAGCGCTAGCTGGCTTGCCAATTAGGCAAGGTATTGCGGTAACAGGCGCACTTAACCAGTTTGGTGAAGTAATGCCAATTGGTGGCGTAAATGAAAAAATTGAAGGTTACTTCAGAGTCTGCCAAGCATTGGGCTTAAACGGAAAACAGGGCGTGATTATTCCCAAACGTAATCAGCGCCATTTGCTACTAGACAGTGCTGTAGTGCAAGCAGTTAAAGATGGTCAATTTCATATTATTACCATTGACCATGTTTTAGAAGGCATTGAATATCTAACTGGTGTAGCCGCAGGTGCGCAGGATTTGGCTGGTGTTTACGATGCTACTACGGTGATGGGCCATGCGCAAAACGTGCTGGCCAATTACCGTAAAACGCTGGAAAGTAATCAGCCATTTCAACAACAAAAGCAGCTTAATTTAATTAACTGAGTATGTTGTAATTGAAAGAAAAAATCATTAATGCAGAAAGTAGTGATGATAAATGCCGATTAGACAAATGGCTTTGGGCAGCACGCTTTTTTAAAACACGCAGCATAGCGGCAGATGCAATAGATGGCGGTAAAGTGCGGGTAGATGGTGACCGAGTAAAAACCGCTAAAGAAGTTAAAATTGGTATGCTAATTAACATACGCAATAAAGACTTTGAAATAGAAGTAAAAGTAATGGCTTTATCTAATGTTCGCCGCGGTGCACCAGATGCTGCCTTGTTATATGCTGAAACTGACGCTAGCCAATCTAAACGTGATAATGCTAAATTGACGCAACAAGATGCTTTAGGCATAAGAGAAAGAGGCGCAGGAAGGCCAACCAAGCGCCAACAGCGCGACATTAAAAAATTCACAGGAATATTTTAATTTGCGCAAATAAACTTTTGCTTGCGTTTACTACTTAAACGTTGCTACACTCGCGTTCAACCAGTGAACAGATAAGTATAAATCTGCATGTTAACCGACGAATACCGCTATAAAATATTAAAAACGCTTGAAGCTAATCCAGAAATTAGCCAAAGAGACATGGCGCGCGCGTTGGGTATTAGCCTTGGTCGCGTTAATTTTTGTTTAAAAGCCTTAATTGAAGTAGGTTTGCTAAAAGCCACTAACTTTCGCAATAGCAGTAATAAATTGGCTTACATGTACCTGCTAACGCCTAGCGGTATTGAAGAAAAATCAGCCATTACTGCACGGTTTTTAAAGTCTAAATTACAAGAGCACGCCAATTTGCAGGCCGAGATTGAAGAGTTGCGCAAAGATGCGAACCAAACGCTTAGCATTAATTTTAGGCAAATAGAAATTAATCAGTTATGAGCAACCGTTACGCAATAATTTTATGTGGCGGCTCAGGTACTAGACTTTGGCCGCTATCGCGCACACTGCGCCCAAAGCAGTTGCTCGCTTTAAATGGTGAGCAAACATTGTTGCAACAAACAGCAATGCGCTTGTTAGCAAGTGTTGAGGCGGCTAATTTGTTTACTGTTACGCACGAAGACCATAAGTTTGAAGTAAAAGGCCAGCTGGCTGAAGTTGCCCAAGATGCGGTAAAAAATGTTTTGGCAGAGCCATGTGCTCGCAATACCTTGCCAGCCATAGCTTGGGCCGTTAGTAAAATACATCAACAAGATGCAAATGCAATTATTGGTGTATTTGCATCAGACCATGCTATTGATAACCAGCAAGCCTTTTTAGATGCTTGGCAAACGGCTGAATTAGCTGCCCAAGATGATTATTTAGTGTTGCTAGGTATTAAGCCGCACGAGCCAGCAACGGGTTACGGCTATATAAAACCTAGTCAGCTATTATCTTACAAAGGCAAACTGCCATTACATCAAGTTGCTCAGTTTGTAGAAAAACCCAATACCGATAAAGCCACCCAATTTGTGCAAGATGGCTATTTGTGGAACAGTGGCATGTTTGTGTTTAAAGCCAGCGCTTTTATGCACATGTTGCAACAATATCAACCAGAGATTGCACAACAAATAGCGGTTTTAGATACCGATAACCTAGAAGAAAGTTACGCAAGTATAGAAAATATTTCTATGGATTATGGGCTAGCCGAAAAGGTAGGTAAAGTAGCTGTAGTGCCGGTTGATATGGCTTGGAGCGACTTAGGTAGCTGGGATTCTATCTACCAAAAACAAGAAAAAGACGTACATAATAACGTTACTCATGGCACGGTATTGTCGCAAGATACAACCAATAGTTTGCTGTGGACTGAAACGGGCTTGCTAGCAATTTTAGGTGTTGACAACTTAGCGGTGATTCAAACAGCAGATGCAACTTTAATTTGTGACAGAAGCCGATCAGAAGATATTAAAGCCTTAGTTTCACAAGTAAAAATTTACAACCCAGTGTTAACAGAAATACACCAAACTGTGTATCGCCCATGGGGTAGTTACACTGTGCTAGAAGAAAGCACCAATTTTAAAATTAAGCGCATCGTGGTAAACCCAGGCGCAAAACTTTCCATGCAAATGCACAAGCACCGCGCAGAGCACTGGGTAGTGGTTTCGGGCGCAGCTACCATTACTAATAACGAAATTGAATTTACCTTGAATGAAAATCAATCGACTTATATCTCAAAAACCCATAAGCATCGCCTAGAAAATAAAGGCACAGAGCCACTTGCAATTATTGAAGTGCAGTGCGGTGATTATGTGGGCGAAGACGATATTATTCGTTTTGATGATAGTTACGGAAGAGTGCAGGCTTAAAAGTGCGGGTAATTCAGCTTAAATTTAGACTAATGCAATTGTTAAATATTTTTCATGCCGCCTAGTCAATCACTTATCAGCTTGCTTTCCCGCTTATGGCGGCATATGCCCAAGCGCCGCCGTTGGCAATTTGGTTTTTTGTTGCTGTTGATGGTTGCCGCTTCTTTTGCGGAAATACTCAGCATTGGCGCAGTGATGCCTTTTCTTGGGGTGCTAACAGCACCAAATAGTATTTTCGAGCACCAACTTGCTCAACCATTTATACGGTTTTTAAGCCTTACCTCTGCAAGCCAATTGCTTCTGCCACTTACAGTAATTTTTGGCGCTGCTGTAGTTGCTGCGGGAGTGTTGCGTTTACTACTACTTTGGGCCAGTACACGGCTTTCTTTTGCAGTTGGTGCTGATTTTAGTAATGATATTTATCGACGTACACTTTACCAGCCATATGCGGTACATGTTGCGCGTAACAGTAGTGAGGTCATTACTGGCATATCAGGTAAATCTCATGGTGTTATTTACAGTACTATAATACCTGCGTTAAACCTGCTTAGTGCTAGCATTATGTTAGCGGCTATTCTTGTAGCCATGTTTTATGTTGACCCGTTTATCGCATTAGTAGCGTTTGGTGGTTTTGGCTTAATCTATGTGATGATTATTAAGCTCACACGTAAACACTTAATAATAAATAGCCAATGCATAGCGGATGAATCAGTCAATGTTATTAAATCTTTGCAAGAAGGATTGGGTGGAATACGCGATGTTCTAATAGAGGTAGTCAAGTTACCTACTGCCAAATTTATCGTAATTCAGACCTGCCTTTGCGT
>JANMNC010000031.1:0-2343 GCA_031373695.1 Methylotenera sp.
ATTGCTTCGCTTTGCTGGTCTTTAAGTATTCTAATACCTAGAATTATTCTAAAATTTAGAGTGTTAAAGCGTACCTGCCCTTTATACAAAGGGAAAACCACATGGATGATATTAGACCTACGGCTGATGTATCTTTGCCGACACTACAAGTCATACGCCGAAATGGCGCAGCTGTTCAATTTAACCTTGATAAAATTTCTATCGCCATCACTAAAGCCTTTTTAGCGGTTGAGGGCAACCAAAGTGCGGCTTCGCAGCGTGTGCGCGATCAAGTAGCAACTTTAAGCCAGTTGGTAAATCTTGCTTTAATGCGTCGTTTGCCAGCGGGTGGCTCGATTCATATTGAAGATATTCAAGACCAGGCTGAATTAGCGCTGATGCGTAATGGCAACCACGATGTGGCGCGTGCCTACGTGCTTTACCGTGAAAAACGCAATGCAGAACGTGCGGCTGAAAAAGCGATTTCGCCAGCGCCTAGCCATGCTTTAAACGTGAATATTGATGGAAAATTAACGCCATTAAATGTAACTCAACTCAACGCGATGGTTGCTGAGGCCTGCCTAAACCTTGGTGATGCAGTAAACCCAAGCTTAGTGGTAGAGCAAGCTGTGCGTGATTTATACGATGGCATCCCATTTACAGAAGTTTATAAAGCCCTGATTTTATCAGCACGTAGCTTAATTGAAACCGAGCCTGCGTATAACTATGTAACGGCACGTTTACAGCTAGATTTAGTACGTGCAGAGGTGCTGGGCGAACGTGTAAGCCATGCAGAAATGGATACACATTACACAGAGTATTTTCCACGTTATATCAAAATGGGCATAGCCGCAGAATTGCTAGACCAACGTTTAGCGCAATTCGATTTAACCAAACTAGCCAGTGCGATTAAAAAAGAACGCGATTTTCAGTTTGGTTATTTAGGTATTCAAACGCTTTACGACCGCTATTTTTTGCATATTGAAGAGCGCCGTATTGAGCTACCGCAAATATTCTTTATGCGCGTGGCAATGGGCTTAGCGATTAACGAGATTGACCGTGAAGCGCGTGCGATTGAGTTTTATAACGTATTAAGTACGTTTGACTTTATGAGCTCAACGCCGACGTTGTTCAATGCAGGCACATTGCACCCACAATTATCTAGCTGCTATTTAACTACCGTGAGCGATGACCTTGAAGGCATCTACCAAGGTATTAAAGAAAATGCTTTGCTACAAAAATACGCGGGTGGTTTAGGTAATGACTGGACGCCAGTGCGCTCTTTAGGCGCGCGTATCAAAGGCACCAACGGCAAAAGCCAAGGCGTAATTCCATTTTTAAAAGTAGTGAATGACACTGCTGTAGCGGTTAACCAAGGTGGCAAACGCAAAGGCGCGGTGTGTGGCTATTTGGAAACATGGCATTTAGACATTGAAGAATTTTTAGATCTGCGCAAAAACACAGGTGACGACCGCCGCCGCACGCACGACATGAATACTGCGCATTGGATTCCCGATTTATTTATGCGCCGCGTGACGGAAAGCGCTGATTGGACATTATTTTCGCCAAATGACGTGCCCGATTTACATGATAAATATGGCAAAGCCTTTGAAACCGCCTATGTGGAATATGAGCGTCGTGCTGAAAACGGTGAAATTAAGTTGTTTAAGAAAATTCCAGCACTACAAATGTGGCGCAAAATGCTTTCAATGCTGTTTGAAACAGGTCATCCTTGGATTACCTTTAAAGACCCATGCAATATCCGTTCACCACAGCAACATGTGGGCGTAGTGCATAGCTCAAACCTTTGTACAGAAATCACGTTGAATACTTCAGAGTCTGAAATTGCTGTGTGTAATTTAGGTTCTGTGAACTTATTGCAGCATTTAACCGAAGTTAACGGTCAATTAGTGTTAGATAACGACAAGTTGCAAGCCACCATTAAAGTCGGTATGCGTATGTTAGATAACGTAGTGGATATCAATTTCTACCCCGTTGGCAAAGCGCGTAATGCCAACACACGCCATCGCCCAGTGGGTATGGGCATTATGGGCTTTCAAAATTGTTTACACGCCATGCGTATTCCTTATGCAAGTATGGAAGCAGTAGAGTTTGCTGACCATGCGATGGAAGCGGTTTGTTACAACGCTTATTACGCTTCAACCGTATTAGCAGAAGAACGCGGTGCTTACTCTAGCTTTAAAGGCAGCTTGTGGGATCAAGGCATTTTGCCCCTCGATACATTAGATTTATTGCTGGCAGAGCGTGGTGGCAATGTGGAAGTGGATAGAAGCAAAACGTTGGATTGGGATGCATTGAGAACACGCATTCAAAAAGTGGGAATGCGTAACTCTAATTGCGTGG
>JANMNC010000035.1:0-2172 GCA_031373695.1 Methylotenera sp.
GACATGATTCAATTAGATTAAGTGATAAGATTAAATTATAGTCATTTTTTAAAAAGTATAAGGAAAAAACATGGCAAGTTTAAACCCACCCGTGTGTGATTTTGGCTGGCAAGCACCAGATTTCAACTTATTAAATGTTGACGGCATGATGGTTTCGCGCGATCAAATTATGGGTAAAAATGGTTTACTGGTTATGTTTATTTGTAACCACTGCCCTTATGTAAAAGCTATTCAAACCAGGTTGGTAATCGCCTGCCTAGAGCTGCAGCAATACGGCATTAACAGCATAGCTATTCAAAGTAACGATACGATTAATTATCCCGATGATAACTTTGAGCGCATGGTAGCGGTGTCAGCACAGCAAAAATTTAGTTTCCCCTATGTTTGGGATGAAACGCAAGCAGTAGCCAAAGCCTATGGCGCGGTATGCACACCCGATTTTTTTGGCTTTAATGCCAAGGGCCAGTTGCAATATCGCGGCCGCTTTGATGCCGCTGGCCGCAGCTCTGCACCGCCAACAGACAACACCCGCGATTGTTTTAATGCCATGAAAATGATTGCTGAAACAGGCGCAGGCCCACGCCCACGCGAACAGATTGCCAGTATTGGTTGTAGTATTAAGTGGAAAGCAGAATGAGAAAACTGTTTATATTTCTGCAAGTTTGCTTGTCTATGTACGCCCCTTATTTATTGGCGAATGAATTGCCTACAAAACTATTATCAGATGTCGAAATTGAGAGTGTAAAACAACAACTGGGTACGCAAGAGTTTTATGTTTCAACGCCTTATGCGATAGGCCGATTAAGCGATGGTAGCGATTATCTGATGGTTTTATATTCTGCGACAGGTGATAAGTCTGATACAGATGAGCAGATATATAGTAATAGATGTGCGCTATTTAAGAAAGGTAAGACTAAATTACAAAAATTGGCTGTTACCACTGCTATTGAGCTGGGTGGTGTAAGGTCTTCTATGAACTGCATGATTTACAAAGGTAATATAATTATTGAGACTGGCTCATGGTCTGGTAGCTCTTGGGGTGCTAACGTTTATAAATTTGATAAACAACAAGGTTTAAAGTTTATTGGTTACGATAGTTATTTTTTGATAACTAGTGGAGCAAATGAAGTGGCGCAGTATATTGAGTCTATGAGCAGCATTAATTTATTGACTAACAAGGTTATATTTTCTGCAAAAAAAGGTGAAAAATTAAAAGAGTGGGATAAAAATGATATCGCAAGAGTACTAATCGGGCGCGTGATCAAGCCATATCAATATGTAGAACGAAAGAAAAATTTTAAAACAATTAAAATGAGTTTTACAGATTTTGATGAAAGTAAGTTATACAAATGGATAAAATCTCAAAAAGTGTGTGCTTTCTATAACGAAGACTTAAAGTACACAAGTTGTAATGAATATTGACGGTAGAGAAAATGATTAAAAAATTAAAATGGGGCATTTTGGGCGCCGCTCGTGTTAACGAACGGCTGCTGCCAGCGATTATCGAAGCGCCCAACGCGCAGCTGGTTGCCATTGCCAGCCGCCGCGCTGGTGCTGCTAAAGCGACATTAGATAAATATGCGCCTTGCCATCAAAATGTAACTTGTTATGACGATTTACAAAGCTTGATTAACGACCCAAACGTAGAGGCGATTTACTGCCCAATGGCAAATGAAGAGCATGCCGAATGGGCGATTAAGGCTATTAATGCAGGCAAGCATATCTTGATAGAAAAGCCCATGGCAACCACTCTCAAAGATATTGAGGCGATAGAGGCCGCAGCGATTAAAAATAAGGTTAAAGTGATGGAAGGCTTTATGTACCGCTTTCACCCACAACATGCGCGGCTACAAGAGATTGTCGATTCTGGTTTGATAGGCGATGTGCTGTCTGCCCGCGCCAGCTTTTCTTTTTTGATGAAGCCAGCACGCATGTATCGCATCAACCGCAGCATGCGTGACGGCGGCGGCGCGATGTGGGATATTGGCCCTTATGCGATTCATAGCCTGCGCTGGTGCTTCCAGAAAAATAGCAAACCGTCAGAACCAGTTAAAGTCGTCGCTCATGCAAAATTGAATGAACATGGCGCCGATATTGTCACCAGCGGCGTATTAGATTTTGGATTAGACAGTGAGAAACGCGCACTATTTGGTAGTTTTGATATCAGCTTTG
>JANMNC010000036.1:0-3306 GCA_031373695.1 Methylotenera sp.
TCAATACTCAGTTAGCTCTGCAGAAAGCTATCTAACGCTAGCAAATTTGCTAGATACTTGGCTGCTTAAATTACTGTTAATTGCTTTAGCTTGGGCGTTTTTTCACCATTTTTTTGCAGGTATTCGGCATTTGTTACAAGACATTCATTGGATGACATCGCTTGATAACGCGCGCCTTTCAAGCCGTATTTTATTGTGGCTTGTAGGGTTTGCAACGGCTGTGTTTGCCGTATTCATCTGGTAATTAAATATGGTCATTCAATTATTAACTAATAAGTATCCAGGCATGCGCTTGTGGTTATCGCAACGCTTAACTGCGCTGGTAATGGCTTTTTATATTGTGTTGCTGGTTTTAATGTTGTTGATTCAGCAACCTGTAGGCTTTGTAGCTTGGCATGCTTTTATGGTACCTGCTTGGTTTAGGCTGTTAACTTTATTGTTTTTTATGTGCCTATTTATGCATGCGTGGCTGGGCGTGGCCGATGTGTTGAAAGATTATGTGTTTAACAAAACGCTACGCGCCTATATGCAAATGGCGGTAGATATTGTGTTGGTGGTTTACCTATTTTGGTTAATATTTATATTGTGGAATGTATAAAGAATGGCTTCATCTAGTAATTTAAATACCAGTAATCTACAAAAGCACCAATTTGATGCCGTTATTGTGGGCGGCGGTGGCGCAGGCTTGCGCGCTGCACTGCAATTAGCAGAATCGGGCGTTAAAGTTGCGGTGCTGTCAAAAGTATTCCCCACCCGTTCGCACACGGTGGCAGCACAGGGCGGTATTGCGGCGGCTTTGGGTAATGTGGCAGAAGATAAATGGCTATGGCATATGTATGACACCATTAAGGGCTCAGACTATTTGGGCGACCAAGATGCGATTGAGTTTATGTGCAAAAATGCCGCAAAAGCCATTATTGAGCTTGAACATTTTGGCATGCCGTTTGACCGCTTAGAATCTGGAAAAATTTATCAACGGCCGTTTGGCGGCATGACGCAAAATTTTGGCGAGAACCCAATTTCACGCACCTGCGCGGTGGCCGACCGTACTGGCCACGCCATGCTGCACACGCTGTATCAACGCAATGTGCGTGCCAATACAAAATTTTTAATTGAATGGTTTGCACTGGATTTAATACGCGATACCGATGGCGACGTGCTGGGCGTGATTGCTTTAGAAATTGAAACAGGTGAGATTCATATCATTCAAGCCAAAACCACTTTGCTAGCAACTGGCGGCGCGGGGCGTATTTTTAAAGCCAGCACCAATGCTTTTATTAACACGGGTGATGGCTTGGGCATGGCGGCTCGTGCTGGGTTGCCGCTACAAGATATGGAGTTTTGGCAATTTCACCCAACAGGAATACAACACGTAGGCGTGCTGATTACTGAAGGTGTGCGCGGTGAGGGCGGCTATTTAGTCAATAGTGAGGGCGAACGATTTATGGAGCGCTATGCACCACACGCCAAAGATTTAGCCAGTCGCGATGTAATCTCACGTGCTTGCGCCACTGAAATTAAAGCAGGGCGCGGTGTGGGCAAAAACAAAGATGCCGTGTTTTTAAAACTAGACCATTTGGGCGAAGAGCGCATCAACAAAAGTTTGCCAGGCATTCGCGAAATTGCCAAAACTTTTGCCAATGTGGACCCGATAAAAGACCCAATACCAATTGTGCCAACTTGCCATTACATGATGGGCGGCATACCGACTAATATCGATGGCCAAGTGGTGCTTGAAGGTAACAAAGCTGTGAATGGTTTGTACGCGGTAGGTGAGTGTGCTTGTGTTTCGGTACACGGTGCTAACAGGCTTGGTTCTAACTCTTTATTAGACTTGGTGGTATTTGGTAAAGCGGCGGGTGACCACATGGTAGCCGCTATCAAAACTAATAATATTCATAAGCCATTACCACCGCAGGCTGCAGAGCCAACATTGGCGCGCCTTGCAAGGCTTAATAATGTGCACGGTGAAAATGTGGCCGAAGTAGGCGATGCAATTCGTGACACCATGCAAAATAATTGTGGCGTATTTCGGTTTCCCGATTTAATGGCAAAAGGCGTGACTGAAATTGACGCAGTGGCTAAGCGTTTACAAAACATCACCATTAAAGATAAAAGCCAGGTGTTTAATACGGCAAGGGTAGAGGCGCTAGAGCTAGATAATTTAATCGAAGTGGCTGTTGCCACCATGCATTCTGCCAACGCAAGAACAGAAAGCCGTGGCGCGCATGCAAGAGAAGATTTTTTAGAAAGAAACGACAAAGACTGGCTAACCCATTCACTTTTTTATAAAGAAAACAATCGCTTAGCCTATAAGCCAGTCAATTTAAAACCACAAACTGTAGAATCATTTGCACCGAAAGCTAGGGTTTACTAATGGCAAATCACGTTAAATTTCAAATTTATCGCTTTAATCCAGATGTCGATAAAAAGCCTTACATGCAAGATTACAGCATCGAGCTGGCAGACGAAGACAATATGTTGCTGGATGGTTTGATGCGGCTTAAAGAGCAAGACGATACGCTAACGATGCGTAAATCGTGTCGCGAAGGCGTATGCGGCAGCGACAGTATGAATATTAATGGCAAAAATGGCTTGGCTTGTATCACTAAAATTGCTGACTTAGAGCAGCCTATCGTGCTGCGTCCGATGCCTGGCTTGCCAGTTATACGTGATTTAGTGGTCGATATGACGCAGTTTTTTGATGCATATAACTCAATTAAACCGTATTTAATTAATAACGACCCATTGCCAGAAACCGAGCGCCTGCAAAGCCCAGAAGACCGCGCCAAGTTAGATGGCATGTATGAATGTATTTTGTGCGGTGCGTGCACCACATCATGCCCAAGCTTTTGGTGGAACCCAGATAAGTTTGTTGGCCCAGCAGGCTTGATGCAAGCCAATCGTTTTATTATGGATAGTCGCGACCAAGCCACTGAAGAGCGTTTAGAAAACTTAGAAGACCCTTATCGCTTATATCGCTGCCACAACATTATGAATTGCGTAGAAGTGTGCCCGAAAAAGCTTAACCCCAATGCCGCTATTGCCAATATTAAAGATTTAAAAATTGAGCGCGCAAAAGATGACGCCAGCAACAACCGCCCCAAAAAAGAACGCAGCATATTTGGCATAAAGGTTATTTAATTTGCGTGCTGCAGATATTAAAAGTGCTGAATTGCGCCGCCTTGCTTGGCGCTGTAGACGCGGCATGTTAGAGCTGGATATTGTATTGCAGCGCTTTGTTAAAGAGTATTTTGATGACTTAACATTGTTAGAACTAAGCGCTCTCGATGAACTATTAGAGCT
>JANMNC010000047.1:0-21067 GCA_031373695.1 Methylotenera sp.
CGGCTACTTTTGGGTGGTTTTTGTGCCGCTTCTTCACGTTGCGCGTTGCGAATTAATGTACGCAATTGCTGAATATCGGCCTGCGGAAATTTAGCTAAAAACTCTTGCAACGCAAGGGGTTCTGCAATTAAACGGCTACGCCAGCGTTCCATGGTGTGAAAGCGTGCATTTTCTTGCACATTTTTGCCTTCCCATGCTTGCAACTGTTCTACGATAGGTGCGCAATCTACATCGCGCATTAAGCGGCCTAAATATTGCAGCTGCCTGCGCACGGCACCGTTTGCAGTTAATCGTTTGGCTTCCATCACAGCATCAAACAAAGCTTCTGGTAAATCGAGTTTAATTAACTTGTCTTTAGATAAGTCTATTAATTTTTTACCAATGGCTTGTTGCGCATCAGCTTCGGCTTTTAGTTTGGTTTTGCTTATGGGTTCTATTAAATTGTCTTTTTCGGTCACGGCGATTGTTCAGTATTTTAGGGGCTTTTAACTTTGCTACGGTATGATAACAGTTTTACTCAATTGAATTAATCAAACCCAATAATGGACACTAAAATTATCGATTTGGCACATTTAAAACAAATCACTCAAGATGTGCTTAAAATTGCTAAACAAGCAGGCGCATCATCTGCCGAAACAGAAGTTAGTTTTGGCACAGGACAAAATGTATCGGTGCGCTTAGGCGAGACCGAAAATATTGAATACAATCGCGATAAAGGCATTTCGGTTACTGTTTATTTTGGTCAGCAAAAAGGTCATGCTAGTACATCTGACTTAAGCCCAACTGCACTTAAAGACACCGTTGAAGCGGCGTGTAATATTGCTAAATATACCGCCAATGATGAATTTTGCGGTCTAGCTGATGCCAATTTAATGGCTACGGATTTGTTTGATTTAGACTTGTATTATCCTTGGCAGTTAAGCGTAGATGAAGCGATTGAAATTGCCAAGCGTTGCGAAGCTGCGGCTATGAATGTGGATAAAAAACGCATTACTAACTCTGAAGGCGCAGGCGTATCGAACAGTGAAGGCGTATTTGCCTATGCCAATAGCCACGGCTTTTTAGGTGGCTATGCAAGCTCTAGACACAGCATGAGCTGTTCAGTGATTGCCGAAGATAACAACGCTATGCAGCGTGATTATTGGTATACCAACGCACGTGATATGGCCGATATGGAATCGGCTGAATTTGTAGGACGGTTAGCGGGTGAGCGTACCATTAGGCGCTTAGGCGCAAAATCAATACAAACAGGGCAATACCCTGTTTTGTTTGAGGCACCACTGGCTTCAGGTTTAATTTCTTCGCTTATTAGCGCCATTTCAGGTGGAAGCTTGTATCGCAAATCATCTTTTTTGCTAGATAGTTTGGGCAAACAAATTGCTAATCCCTTATTAAACATTAAAGAGCTGCCACACCTTAAAAAAGGTATTGCGAGCAGCCCATTTGATAGCGAAGGCGTGGCTACGAAATCACGGCAATTAGTTGAAAATGGTGTATTGCAAGGTTATGTATTGTCTAGTTATTCTGCACGTAAGCTAGGCATGCAAACCACAGGTAACGCAGGTGGTAGCCATAATTTAATTGTTGAGTCTACAGGCCAAAACTTTGATGAGTTGCTCAAGCTGATGAACACTGGCTTGCTAGTAACCGAGGTGTTAGGCCATGGCTTAAATATGGTAACGGGCGATTATTCACGTGGGGCAGCTGGATTTTGGGTAGAAAATGGGGTAATTGCATACCCAGTAGAAGAAATTACCATTGCTGGCAACATCAAAGACATGCTTAACCATATGGTAGCTATTGGCACAGATGCCATTAAAAATAGTTCTAAACAAACAGGTTCTATTTTAGTTGAAAATATGATGATTGCAGCAGGTGATAGCTCTGCTTAATAGCTCGTTGTGCATTAGCCGCGCATGTTAACTATAAAGTTAACATGTGAACTTAAGCCTTGAATCTAGACTTTAAACATAGCGGTGAAATAACTAGCTTAAAATTAAAAAAGCCTCGTTAAGAGGCTTTTTTAACTTGAACAATAACTTGTTTGCTAGCGCATGTTCAACCAGCTTAATTATTTAGCTGGCTCAACCTTATCTTCATCAGCAGGCTCAAAACCATCGTCTTTAAGTAACTCTTGTGGCACTAAGCCATCTTGCACCAAGCTTGCACGACTTTGTAAATATGCATCACGCATGAATGAATAAGGGTCTAGTGAAGCATTATCTACTAAATCGCCTGCTTCTAGTAGCGCTGTTCTAGCATCTAAAAGTTGTGCTGCGCGCAACTGGTTGTGCAATCTTACTTCACCAATATTATGAGTGTAAGTAATTGGGTCTGTGGTGACTCTATCGACTACAAAGCCAGTAGCATCGCGCAATGTGCTTGGGCCTAAAAGTGGTAAAACTAAATAGGCACCGTTACCAACACCCCAGTGACCTAAGGTTTGGCCAAAATCTTCTTTACGGTTTGGTATATTGTCCATACTTGCAACGTCTATAAATCCAGCAAGACCAAAGGTAGTGTTAATAATAAAGCGGCCAGCATCAGTAAATGCGTTAGCAAATTTAAGCTGTAATAAATCATTTAAAACGGTTGTAATAGAGCCTAAATTGTTAAAAAAGTTGTTAAAGCCTTTACGTACTGGCGTTGGCGCAATGGCTTTGTAAGCGGTTGCTACAGGTTTTAAAATAACCTTATCGGCTACGTCGTTAAACTTGTAAACGCCACGATTAACACCTTCTAGTGGGTCTTTATTAGTGGTAGCGCAACCTGTAACTAATATGGCCAGCACACAAGCGAGTAAAGTTTTTATGAGTTTTGATTGCATTATTTTTTCACTTTTTCTACTTAATTTTTGTTTATTTGTTTGTTTTTAAACTTGTTTTTTTTAAACTTAATAGCTAACAAATTATTACAATTATATTATCACTGACAGCGCCTGCATTGTCTACCGATAAAAGCATCGGCATTTACACAACAAACCTAAGCACTACAAAAACTTAGCTGTGTTGCGCAAAAACAACTAAATGTACTAACTTGTTAATTATCTATTAGTTATCTACAAGCAAAAATTATGCCTCAGCGTTTTCGTCACTTATATCAGCAACCTCGGGCCTAGCGCTTTTATATAAACTTAGCGCCAGTGCTCGCTGTGCGGCATGCTCAACCACCGGTGCGGGGTAATCTTTACCGATAACAACATTGATAGATTGTTGACGAAGTGGTGGAATTAACCACGGTGCGTGAATTTCTTTGTCACTACAGCTGCCCAATTCTGGCACGTATTTACGAATAAACTTGCCAGTAGCATCAAATTTTTCGCTTTGTGTAATGGGGTTGAAAATACGAAACCATGGTTGCGCATCACAGCCAGTGCTGGCGGCCCATTGCCAGCCACCATTATTTGCCGAAAAATCAAAATCAATTAAATGTTGCGCAAAATAGCGCTCGCCCCAACGCCAATCGATCAATAAATCTTTCACCAAAAAGCTAGCGGCTACCATGCGTAAACGATTGTGCATAAAGCCTGTGGTGTTAATTTGGCGCATTGCGGCATCTACCAGCGGGTAGCCCGTTTTGCCATCACACCAAGCTTTGAAAAGTGTGGGGTCATTTGGAAATACCAAGCTACCAAACTCTGCTTTAAATGCTTGACCTGTGGCTACATGCGGGTTGTGATGCAAAATTTGAAAGTAAAAGTCGCGCCATACCAGCTCGTTTAACCAGCTTGCAGAGCCAGCATTAGCGGGGTCTCTGGCCTGCCTAGCACAATGACGTATGGAAACAGTACCAAAACGTAGATGTACAGAAAGATAAGAAACGCCTTTAACAGCAGGAAAATTTCGCGCTTCTTGATATTGATGCATGCGGTTTTCAAAATCTTCAAACAGTTGTTTGCCGCCGCTCATGCCAGTAGGCAGGCGCATATCGGCCAAATTAGTACGCGCAAACCCCATGGCTTCTAAAGTAATGAGCTCTTTGGGGGCTGCTTTTGCTAAATTTTGAATGTAATTATCGACAGGGTAGGGCTTTAAGTAGTAGTCGTTTAGTTTTTTAAGATGCGTGTTGCGATAGTGCGAAAAGACAGAATACGGCTTGTTACTTAAGCTAAGTACTTCATCTTTTTCGAAAATAACCTGGTCTTTAAAGTGGTGAAACTCAATATTGTTTTTGGCAAGCTGATTTGCCACATCGGCATCGCGTGCTACTGCACTTGGTTCGTAATCGCGGTTTACAAACACGGCATTAACATTGGCTTGCAGGGCAAGTGCCGGAATGAGTTCGCGTGGGTTGCCGTGTTGCACAATTAAATCGCCACCTTTGGCTTGCAAGGCAGCTTTTAGCTCTTTAATGCTTTCCCATATAAACTCTACGCGGCGATCTTGCTTATTCTCAAGCAAGTTTAAAATTGTAGTATCGAACACAAATACACAAAATACTTGTTGCGAGGATTTAAGTGCGTGATAAAGCGCGGCATGATCAAAATCGCGCAAATCGCGACGAAACCAAACTAAAGATTTAGTGTAAGTCATGTAAACAAGGACAGGTGATAGGCCGCCTAGTTTAACAAATACTGAGATTTATTTTTAATTTGTAAAAATTAAAGTAAAGCGGTGACTTTAATTAAATCTAGTCAGTTAATTTCTTGCGCCAAACATGTATTTTTGTTCGATAATTTCTGAAGTTTTATTAGGCGTCGCTTTTGCTGTGCTGCCTACTCTGGGGGATTCTGTAATTAAACCAAGCATGCTCTGTACTTCAAGAGATAACATAATTAATTCTTCATCACCAAGTTCAAAAGCTTTCTGAAAAATTTCCGCGCTATATTCACTATCTTTAATGAGTTTGGCTGGGTTAACCGCTCCAATTAATCTTCTTGCTGAAACTGAAAATTTTGATAATAAGACTAAGTTTTTGTTGTCCATCATAAATCCTCGATTGCAAAACGGTTTCATAAAGATGCTAAAAAATAGTCTTCTCACCCTTTTGGGGCATTTTTAGCAATAAAAACATCTTTCTATATGCTTTATTGATATAAAGCATATAGCATGCCAGTAAGGCAGTGAGGTTTATTCGCGGTGATAAGGGTGATTTTGAATGATTGAGTATGCGCGATAAAGCTGTTCGCTAAGCAGCACGCGCACAAAAGCATGTGGCAAAGTAAGTTTAGATAAGCTCCACTTAAAATCAGCAGCTTGTTTTAAGCTGGTATGTAAGCCATCTGCACCGCCAATTACAATGCTCACATCACGGCCTAAACTTTGCCACTGCTGCATTTTTTCAGCCAGTTGTAGCGTATTTATTTCTAGCCCGTGCTCATCGCAAGCCACTAAATAGTCTTTAGCAACTGCCTCTAATATACGTTTGGCTTCAAGCGCTTGCACGTTCTCTGTGCTGTTACCTGCTGCACGTTTTTCTGGTTTTATTTCGATAATTTCTATTGATAACTCGCGCGGCATGCGCTTGATATATTCATTACATGCCGTTTCAACCCAATCTGGCATTTTGTGGCCAACACTTATAATACGTAGTTTCAATTAGCACGCAGTTTAAATATTAAAAGTTAATGTAAAAAATTAAACCGCTCTAGCTAGTTTTTTGTGCCTCAGTGCCACTGCTTTCTGATTTGATATGGCTGCTTCTGCCCTCTGCTGCGCCCCATAACTGCTCTAAATTGTAATAGGCACGGGTGGCTGGCACCATTACGTGCACCACAATATCGCTTAAATCTACTAGCACCCATTCACCTTCTTTGCCGCCTTCTACGCCGCGTAAATTAGCACCTTTTTCTTTAAGTTTTACGCATACATTGTCTGCCAAAGCTTTAGCCTGGCGGCTTGATGTGGCGCTACAAATAATCATGTAGTTGGTCATTGATGTAAGCTTGCGTACATCTAACACGCTAATATCAAAGCCTTTTACATCCTCTAGCGCTTCAACAACGGCTAGTTTCATGCCTTCTAAATCTAACAAATTAATTCTCTCAGTCTTAAATAATTAAGCTACTTGCGCGGCTATTTCGTGTTTTTGATGCGAAATTTGGTTGTGTTCATTTACATAAACTAACTGTGGCGCATAGTTTTCTAGCGCCAAAAAATTATAGTGCGCGTAGCTTGCAATAATAATTATGTCTTGCGGATTAGCTTTATGCGCTGCCGCTCCGTTAACAGAAATAATGCCAGAATTACGCTGTGCACGTATGGCATAAGTACTAAAACGCTCGCCATTTGTCACGTTGTAAATGCTAATTTGTTCGTACTCGCGAATATCTGCAGCCTCTAGCAAAACCTCATCAATCGCGCAGCTGCCCTCATAATGTAACTCGCTATGGGTAACATGCACGCGGTGCAGTTTAGATTTAAGCATAGTTCTTTGCATGCGTTGCCTTTTAATTTTAAATGTTAGGTTATAGTATGAATATGTAAATTATAAGCTAAATCAATTAGTTATGCATAATGCTATGTTGTCTATTAAGCGTGTTTTGCCCGCATTTTTATTGCCAATTTTAGCGGCACCCAGCACGATTAAGTTTTTATCAAGCGCTGTTGCTGGCTGTAAGGTGTCGGCAGACCGAATCGAGATATAGTCTACATCCCAACCTTGTTGGCTTAGCTTTAGGTTAGCCTGTGTTTCTAGCTGTAAAAATGATCGGTTACCATTTTTAATGGCAGAAACAATGCCCTGTAAGGCGCTATTTAATTGGCTTGCAGAGACAAGTTGTTGTTCATTTAAATAACCGTTGCGCGAGCTTAATGCCAAGCCATTGGCCTCGCGCACGGTTTCGCCCGCAATTATTTTAATTGGCAAATTAAACTGTTTCACCATCTCGTTAATAATAAAAAGCTGCTGAAAATCTTTTTTACCAAACACGGCTACGTCTGGTTGAACAATATTAAATAGTTTCATTACCACAGTTGCCACACCCGCAAAATGGCTTAAGCGGCTTGCACCACACAATACATTAGCAATAGGTGGCGGTTGAATCGTCATGTCTTGATTTAAATTTTTATCACCAGACTTACTTTCGACCATTTGCGGATAAATTTCAGCCACGCTGGGCGTGAATACAATATCAGCGCCGGCCGCGTTAAGTTTTTCGCAATCAGCTTGTAATGTGCGTGGGTAGGCGCTTAAATCTTCATTGGCGCCAAACTGTAGTGGGTTTACGAAAATGCTCACAACTACACATTGGCCATGCTGTTTTGCGATATTAACCAAGTGGATATGCCCAGCATGCAAGTTACCCATGGTGGGTACAAAAGCGATGTTATTTTGGTTTTTAAGCGCAGATCTTAACGCGCTAATAGTTTTAATCATTTGCATGGCGCTATTTTAGCGCAGATAATACATTTACCTAATTGAAATGAACGAATGGCCACAAGTTTTTAAATGAGGATTTTTAATGAATAAAGTTTGCCGTGGTTTACTGTGTTTATTGCTAACTGCAGGCTTATTTGCCTGTGATAAAAACGATGCCCTGCAAGCCAATAAACAAGACGGCTCTGGCGCTGCTAAAGAATTAGCCTATACAACATCAAACGGAACATATTGTTTTAGAAAAGTATTCAAGCAAGATGTAACCGATGTACAGCTGACTATTTTAGGCGATGAAGTTACGGGTATTATGAATTGGGTACCGTACGAAAAAGATAGCGCCAGAGGCACCCTTAAAGGTATGAAAAATGCCGCAGGTGAATTAGATTTAATGTATGACTATATGATTGAAGGTAACCAACAAACTGAAACCAAAGTCATGAAAATTGAAGGCGAAAAACTCATGATAAAAGTTGGCGAGTTGTTAGACCCAAAAAATGATGGGCATTTAATTTATAAAGATATTGCCCAAGCACAATATTTAGAAATATTAGAGCCAGTAGATTGTAAAAATCTGGCTGATAATAACCCAGTTAATTAACAACCCAGTTAATTACCAATCAGGCTAATTAATAAACAAGTTAATTAATAAACAGGTTAATTAATAGCTATGTTCTGCTGTAGGAAAAACTTTGTTTTTAACAGCGTGCACATAAGCAATTACAGCACCTTGAATGCTTGCAGAGCCAGATTCGCCGCTATCTTTCAAAAAGTTTTTCACGAACCTAGGGCTTTTAAATTCTGCAGGGTTTTTACTGGCGGGGCCTGTATAGATACCCAATAAATCTTGCAATACCAATACTTGCCCGCTGCAATTTACGCCAGCACCAATGCCAATGGTAGGCGCGTTAATGGCTTCGGTGATTTTTTTGGCAAGGGCAGCTGGTACCATTTCCAGTAACACAAAGCTTGCCCCAGCATCAGCCATGGCTTTTGCATCAAACATAATCTGCTCGGCCGATTCTAACGTTTTGCCTTGAATTTTATAGCCACCTAATTGATTCACCGATTGTGGAGTAAAGCCTAAATGCGCACATACAGGAATGCCGCGATCAACTAAATAACGCGCGGTTTCTATACGTTTGCCGCCACCCTCAAACTTAACAATATGGGCACCACTTTTAATTAGCCAAAGTGCGTTTTTATAAGCGGCTTCGTTATCTTGCTCATAACTACCAATAGGCATATCTGCCATAATTACCGTATTTGGTGCGCCATTTTTCACCATTTTGGTGTGGTAAGTCATGTGATGCATGCTGACGTTTAATGTGTTTTCTGCGCCCTGCAGAACCATACCAAGCGAGTCGCCTACTAATAAGATATCTAAGCCTGATTGCTCCATCAGTTTAGCGAAAGTGGCGTCGTAACAAGTAAGCATGGCGATTTTCTCGCCCGATTTTGCGGTATTTATAAGTTTAGCTAATGGCATATGCTTATTTTACAATACATTTGTTTTAATTAACCTGCATTTTGTTTGGCTTGCATTGTAGGCGGCATTGGTTTGCATATCTACAAACGAAAAAAATGGCACCGATTAAGTGCCATTAAGTACTGCAAATAGTGTAATAAAATTATGCAGTTATTAATTAAACCGAACTGCGTCGTGCAAACCCAAATAAGCAAAGGGCAGAACCAAATAGCCAAGCGGCTGCTGGCAAAGGTACTTCATTTAATTGTACATAATCAATATTGCCGCCGTAGCTGTCGTTATTACCAGTTGCTGCAAATTGAAGCACATCATTACCTGTGCCCGTAACAAAAAAGTGTTGTGTAACCCACAAATTGCTTAAGCCACCAGTGCCAGTAATATCAGCAAGTAAACTGCCGTTCCAAAACACAGAAATACCGTTAGTTTCAGATGCTTGATTAACCCGTGGCGAGTAATCAAACAATAACTCGTACAAGGTACCTGATGTGGTTGCAATGCTTTGCGTCATGGCACTGTTGTTATGTGAGTCTAGCTCTACATAATTAAAGCCATTTGATGCAATGCCTTGTACATTGTTACGTATTTCAATGCCCGCGCCGCTTAACACATGCCAGCCAGTTACGCTGTTTTCTGTGTATACATTCCAAGTATTGTTTGCTTGTATGTTCTGCTCAAATGAGCCATTTTGCACAATATTTGCGTTGGCAAATAATGAGCCGGTTAATAAAACTGCTGTTAATAATAATTGTTTCATTGCATTTAATCGCTATTCGTTATATTTAAAACTTATAACGAATAATGGATTAATCACATTTTTGACGCAATAGCCCGTTTGGGCATGACAGGCTGGTATAAATTACTCGAAGTTTGGGTTGAAATACTCGCGGCTACTTTTAATTTGCTTAATTCTATCCACCAACAAATTTAGCGCACTTTCATCTTTAATAATGTTGAGCTTTTCGTTATTCACAATTAATACGGGCGATGCATCGTAGGTATGAAAAAACTCACTATATGCGGCGGCTAGGCGTTCAATATATTCACGTGGTATTTCTTGCTCGTAACTAATGTTACGTTCTTCAATGCGCTCAGCAAGCTCGTCCACAGGCGTTTGCAGATAAATAACCAAATCTGGCTTGGGTGATTTTAACTGCAAATGGGTATAAATTTGGTGATACAGCGAATACTCTTCATCGTCTAAATTAAGTCGCGCAAATAACGGATCTTTTTCTAAGAAAAAATCAGCCACTGTTGGCGCTGTAAACATATCGCGTTGGCTCATATCGGCTATTTGGCGGGAGCGTTGAAACAAAAAGAATAGCTGTGTAGGTAATGCATAACGCTGCGCATCTTGATAAAAACGAGGCAAAAATGGGTTAGCTTCAGCTTTTTCGCTTAGTAATTGCACCGAAAATTTTTCGCTAAGCAAACGCGCTAATGTCGTTTTGCCTGAGCCAATTGGGCCTTCAATCACTATGTAGGGAAATTTGTTAAATATACTCATGCTAGTTTTTTAATGCCTTGATTTTTAATACCGAGATTTTCAGTTTCTAGGTTTTGAACTGATTGCAATAATTTTACAACATTACCATGTTTTTCAATGCATAAATCTGGCGCAATTTCTGCCAACGGCAGCAACACAAAGCTGCGCTCATGCATGCGCGGGTGCGGTAGTATCAGTTTTTGTGTATTCATTACCACGCCAATGTATAGCAGCAAATCACAATCTAACACGCGTGGTGCGTTAGCAAACGTTCGCTCACGACCTGCTTGGGCTTCAATATTTAATATAGCATCTAGCAACTCAAGCGGGCTTAAATCAGTGCTTATTTCGGCTACTGCATTAACAAAGTCAGGTTGTGATTGGTAGCCCACTGGCGCTGTAAGATATAAGCTAGACGACTTTACAAGCTTAGTTTTTGGCAAGTTATCTAATGCCAAAAAAGCTTTTTTTACTTGTAAGGCAGGGTCTTGCAAATTACTACCCAGTGCAATAAATGCGGTGTGTTTAAACGCTTTACTATTCAACGCTTCGCTATTTAATAGCTCACTTTTTAACAATTTATTTTTTAACATTTTGCTAGTCAGCAGCAGTCACTTGTTTTGCATCAGGTTTGCGCTTACGCTTGCGGCGTTTTTTTGGGCTAGCGTCTGGCAATAGCATCGCTGCGCGGGTGTCTGCATTGGCGTCAGCAAATTGCGTCCACCACTCACCAATTTCAGATTCTATTTCGCCTGACTCACAGCGCAGTAGCAAAAAATCATAGCCAGCGCGGTAACGCGGATGCGTCAGCAATCCATAAGGCCGCTTGCCAGCGCGTTGTTCAAATCGCGGCTGCATGCCCCAAATCTCTTTCATAGTTGCGGTGAAACGGTTGTGAATCGCCATTTTTTCAGCTTGAATATCAATGACTTCATTCATTGCCAAATGCATTGCTGGTATTAAATGTTCGCCATGCGCTTTATGTTTATCCCACGCCACCAGCATTTCATGCCAAAGCAGGGTGGCGAATAAAAAGCTAGGGTTAGATGATTTGCCAATACGAATACGGTCATCGGTATTTTTTAGCGCAAGCATTACAAAGCGCTCGCCCAATGGTTGCTCTAACACCACATCTAGCAGTGGCAGTAGGCCGTGATGCAAATGTTGCGCACGCAATGCGCCAATGCTTTCTACCGCATGACCAGATAAAAATAGCTTAAGCATCTCATCAAATAAGCGGCTGGGCGGCACGTCTTGTAATAAATCAGCCAGCTTTAAAATGGGTGCTTGGGTGGCGGCTTCAATTTTTAAGCCTAATTTGGCAGATAACCTCACCGCACGCAACATACGTACGGGGTCTTCTTGGTAGCGCGTGGTGGGGTCGCCAATCATGCGTAAAAGGTTGGCTTTTATATCAGCCACCCCGTTGTGAAAATCTAGCACCTCTTCAGTTGCTGCATTGTAGTACAAGGCATTGGCGGTAAAATCTCGCCGCGCTGCATCTTCGGTTAGGCTACCAAAAATATTGTCGCGAATAATGCGCCCGCTATCGTTGGTTTTGGCGTCGCCATCAGCTTGATGATGGCCACGAAAAGTAGAAACCTCAATTGTTTCTTGCCCCCATAATACGTGCACCAACCGAAATCTGCGCCCAATAATACGCGAGCGCCTAAAAATATGGCTTACTTCCTCTGGCGTAGCATTGGTTGCAATGTCGAAATCTTTTGGCTTGAAATTTAACAATAAATCGCGCACTGCGCCACCTACAATAAAAGCCTCAAAGCCCGCTTTTTGTAAGCCTTCACAGGTTTTAAGAGCAGCTTGGCTAATTAAGCTTTTATCGATTTTATGCGCTCTTACAGATATTTTTTTTGCCGAGCTAGTATCAAGACTATCGGCTTGATTGACAGCTACTTGTGCTTTATTTTTCTTGGTAAAAACTTTTTGTAAGAATTTTTTAATCATATTGGCTTATTTGTCATATTATTTCTTACGTATTATTTATTAGCTTTGTGTTCGTTTTGCCACAGCACATCTGGTACACCCGCTTCTTTATTTAATATGCGGCACAGCACAAATAATAAATCAGAAAGCCTATTGATGTATTGCAAAGAAATTTCTGTGATTTTTTCATGAGCGTTCAGTGTAGTCATTTGTCGCTCTGCACGCCTGCAAACCGTTCTAGCTAAATGGCAATAAGCAGCAGCACGGCTACCACCAGGCAAAATAAACTCTTTTAGTGGCGTTAAAGTATCGTTCCACTCATCTAAAACTGTTTCTAAAGCGCTCACACGTTCTGCCTTAATCATGGCATAACCAGGCATGCAAATCTCGCCGCCCATATCAAATAAATCGTGTTGCACACGCGTTAAACAATCGCGAATTTTAGTAGAAATCGGCTCTGTGAGCATAATGCCAATAACCGAATTAAGCTCATCCACATCACCCATCGCAATAACGCGCAAACTATCTTTGGCCACTCGTGTGCCATCGCCCAAGCCTGTAGTGCCTGCATCGCCCGTACGCGTATAAATTTTACTTAACCTATTTGCCACTAAAATTATTCCTTAATTTAGCCTTTGTTTAATATGCTATTTTAGCTTATTTATGCTTATAAACCTTAAAACAATCGTCATTATGAGTGCAGCAAAAAATCCAATTTTAAGGCTTAAATGCTGAATTATTTACCGAAATAAAATTAGACTAAAAATGGCAGCTTTAGCCTAGCTTTGATTGCTGTCTTTTATTAAATAAGATTAGCGTTTAAAATTAAGTCATGTCTTTAAATAATAATAGCCCAATTGGTGTATTTGATTCTGGTGTTGGCGGTATTTCAGTGCTTAAACATATTCATGCATTGCTGCCACATGAAGATTTAATTTATTTCGCCGATAGTAAATATGCGCCCTATGGCAACAAAACCGCAGCAGAAATCACCGCACGCTGTATGCAAATTGCCGATTTTTTAATCGAAAAAAATGTAAAAGCCCTGGTGGTTGCCTGCAACACTGCCACGGCCGCAGCTGTTGATGCCATGCGCGAAAAATATAACTTACCCATCATAGGCATGGAGCCCGCAGTAAAACCAGCCGCTGAAGCCAGTAAAAATGGCATTATCGGCGTGCTGGCAACAGTAGGCACACTAAAAAGCGCACAATTTGCAGCTTTGCTAGAAAATTATGGCCGCAATGTTGAAGTGGTGACGCAAGCCTGCGTAGGCCTGGTAGAGTGTGTTGAGCGTGGTGAGTTAACTAATTCAAGCACATTGCAATTGATTAAGCATTATTGCAAACCACTGATTGATGAGGGTGCAGATACAATTGTGTTGGGCTGTACACATTATCCATTTGTGCGACCATTAATTGAGCAGGTTGTGGGTGCAGAAGTTACGTTGATTGATACAGGTGCTGCGGTGGCTAAATATTTGCAGAAACGCTTAATTGAGCTAGATTTGTTGGCCGAGACCAAAGATATTAACCATGCATTAGACGTGATTTTTTACACCAATAGTGAAGCGGAAAATGCAAAGCAGGTAATAGTAAAGCTATGGGAAAAGCACGTAGATGTATACCAGTTGTATTAGTGACTATTAATGCTGCTTAAGCTGTTTGCTACTTTTTAAATTTCAGCTTGATTTAAATATGGGCTTAGCGATTTTCAAAAACTGCGTTAGTTTTTTGGTTTCACTTTACTTTGCTTCACTTCACTTTGCTTCACTTCACTGAGATTAAGCAACTCTTGTGACAAAATCTTTAAAGCACGTGCCTCAATCTTAAGTAAGTTGCGCGTTAACACCTGGTTATGCAAAGGCAAAAAAGACGCACCACCTAAATCACTTAATACGACTTTTTGCGACATTGCTTTATCAGAGCGCCATAAAATATTGTGTGCGTATAAATCGCCGTGCATTAAACCCTGCGCATGTAGGTGTTTAGACGCTTGTGTGATGCCGTGCACAATATGTTCTACCTCGATAGGTGTTAATGTTAAGTCTTCTGCATACACATCACGAGAACAACTTTCGAAGCTGGGTGGGTTTGCCAGTACTTTTAAATCAGCATCTAGTAAGGGCATTACTAAGCCCAGCGTGCCTTGTGGATGGCTGTGAACCACACCTTTCACGCCGACTAAATTGGGATGCTCGCCAGCCAATACATTGGCGTGCATTTCACTGCGCGGCAGGCCATCGCTGGTTATGCCGCTTTTAAATAGCTTGACTGCAACAGCTTCTGCCGCTTGATTTTTAGGGCACCAAATGGCCTTATAAGTTACGCCAGATGAGCCTTGGCCAAGTACATTTTGTAATGTGAGTGTTTGCCAATCGATATAATTAATAGGATGTTGGCGGGTTAAATTTTGTTCTATTTCGTTACAAAATGGGTTGCCTGCGTAGGCTAGCCAACTTAGTTTAGGTAAGCTAAATAGCCATTCTGGTAGCGATTCTAATTGATTGGCTGAAATTCTTAATAGCTCAAGTTTTTTACAGTTTGCTAGCGTATGCGGTAGCTCGCTAAGTTGGTTGCCAGCCAGCATTAATTTTTGCATATGCTGGCAATCACCAATCACATTTGGCAATTTGGTCAGCGCGTTATCCGTTAAAATAAGCCAGCGCAAGGCCTGCGTTGGGATTGCAGATTCAGCAATATGGCTGATTTGGTTGGCTTTAAAGCCTATCATGCTTAAGCTATGGCACTTGCCTAATGCCTCTGGTAAATGCGTAAACTGGTTAGATGAGCAAAATATAATGCGCAGTTTATGCAGCTTGTTTAAATCATTTGGTAATGAGCTAAGTGCGTTTCCAGATAAATCGAGTATCTCTAAGGTATCGGCTAGCGTGAAAATTTCTGCTGGAAACTGCGTTAAACCACAACTGAGTTTGAGGTGGGTACTGCCTTGTAGCTTGCCTGCTTTGAGCAAGCTTAAGGTGTCGTCTTGCAGATAGTTGGCTTGCACTAAACTAGGTAGTCTATTTAATGATGTGACAGCGTTTCGCCTGCTTTTAAGCGATATTGAGTACCGCAATAAGGGCATGCCACACGCCCCGTTGCAGCAATATCTAAAAATACACGCGGATGACTAGACCAAACTGCCACCTCTTTGGTAGGGCAGTGTAGGGGCAGGTCTTTTGCAGTGACTTCAGTGAATTTAATATCTGACATTTAAGATAATCTCCCAGCTCGTCACTCCCGCGCAGGCGGGAATCTATTTGATTTTAAAGTCACTGGATTGCGTGTAAAGCACGCAATCGCAGAGTGTTGTTATTAAACCAGTGTCAACCAATGTGCATGTTTTGGCGATTTACCTGTTACCACATCAAAGAACATCTTTTGCAGTTGTTTGGTAATTGGGCCTGCTTTGCCAGTGCCAATATCGCGACGGTCAAGCTCGCGAATCGGCGTAACTTCGGCCGCGGTGCCTGTAAAAAACGCTTCATCGGCGCTATAAACCTCATCGCGAGTGATGCGTTTTTCTATTACTTGCAAACCAATTTCACCTGCCAATTGCACAATGGTGTCGCGTGTAATGCCTTCTAATGCGGATGTGAGATCGGGTGTATAAAGCTTGCCGTTACGTACAATAAATATATTCTCGCCAGAGCCTTCAGCTACAAAGCCGTCAACGTCTAACAATAGCGCTTCATCGTAGCCGTCTAATGCAGCTTCTTGGTGCGCTAAAATACTGTTCATGTAGTTGCCATTGGCTTTGGCTTTACACATGGTAATGTTTACGTGATGGCGTGAAAATGACGACGTTTTAACGCGAATGCCGTTATCTAGTGCCTCTTGCCCCATGTATGCGCCCCATTTCCAAGCCGCAACAATGACGTGCGTAGATAGCGTTTTAGCAGCAATACCCATAGCCTCAGCCCCATAAAAGCACATTGGACGCATGTAGGCGCTTTCTAAATTATTTTCGCGCACGGCGGCTTTTTGCGCTTCCATCATTTCTTGTTTGGTAAACGGCATTTTCATTTGCAAAATATGCGCGCTGCGAAATAGGCGGTCGGTATGCTCTTGTAGGCGAAAAATGGCTGTGCCTTTATCGGTTTTGTAAGCGCGAACGCCTTCAAATACGCCCATACCGTAATGTAGCGTGTGAGTTAAAACATGGGTGGTGGCGTCACGCCAATTAACCATTTTGCCGTCGTACCAAATAACGCCATCGCGGTCTGCCATTGAGCTTGGTATTGCCATTTTATTGCCTTTTATGCGTAATTTTATAAACCAATATTGTAAACTAAAGGGCGAACTTCTTTACGCATGTTAAAATCAAATTATTGATTAATTTAGTGTGATTGGGGTTTTGCAGTGTTAAATAATGTTCGATATATGTACTTAGTGTTTTTGATGCTATTTTTGAGTGCATGCAATCCTAATGTTGAATCGGGTAAGCCAGCACAAACAGGTGGCTTTGTTGGCACCGATATTACTGGCGCAGATTTTCCTAACCCGCTTAAATTAACGGATCACACGGGTAAATTACGTAATATGTCTGATTTTAAAGGCAAAGTCGTGGCCTTATTTTTTGGCTACACGCATTGCCCCGATGTTTGCCCAACTACCATGAGTGATTTGAAACAAGCCATGAAATTACTTGGTGGCAAATCAGATGATGTGCAAGTATTGTTTGTAACGGTAGACCCAGCGCGCGATACACAAGAAGTTTTGGCATCGTTTGTACCATCTTTTGATAAACGTTTTATTGGCCTGCGTGGCAGCTTGCAAGAAACCGCTGAAACCTTAGGCAACTTTAAAATTTTCTATGCAAAAGTAGATAGTAAAACCAAAGGTGATTACACTATAGATCACAGTGCAGGCATGTATGCTTTTGATAAACAAGGCAAAATTAGGCTTTATATGGGCTATGGCCAAAAGCCAGCAGAAATAGCCAGTGACCTTGTAAAACTGATGTAAGGCTTAATTGTGTTATAGCTTCCACTGTCATCGCGGGCTTGACCCGCAACCTAATTCAATTTAGATGTTGAATCAAGTTCAGCATGACAGCGGAGTAGCTAAAGTTTAATTGGCTGGTACTGCACCATATTGGTTGTCAGCCGCCTCAGTTGGTTGAGCCAGCACATAAATCAAATAAATCCAGCCAAAAACTGGAATTAGCCAAAGCAATTGCATCCAGCCGCTTTTGTTCATATCGTGTAATCTGCGTGTGCCAGCTGCCAAAGATGGCAAAATAGTCGCCAATGTAAACGCCCAAGAAACGTAACTGCCCAGCATTTCTAATACCAATGCGCCAATAAGACAAAATAATGCAAACCACCAATATTCAGGCCGTTTAGCACGGCCTGCAAAATCAGCATATTTGGCAAAGCAAAGTTTAATTGAATCTGTAAAAGACATTATTCACCCCCCTTATGTAATTAAGTACACCATTTAATTGCCCCCAATAGTGTAGTGCTAACTTAGCATAGTTTTAAAATTTGCGGTGAAACATGCTTTATGTGAAGGTTTTGAGCTGGTTTTAGGCTAAAACACCTGCAAACTACATGGGATGCAGTTGTGGTGACAGTACTTTCAGTTCTTTTTCAGCAGTCTTATAATTGGCAAATAAGCTTTCTACCACCGCCCAAAATTGTGCCGAGTGATTCATTTGTTTTAAATGCGCAAGCTCGTGGCAAATAACATAATTAATAATGTGCGGCGGCGCTTGCAGTAAGCGCCAATTTAGCCGTACTTCACCACGACTATTACAGCTACCCCAGCGCGATTGTGCATTTGATAACGTAAGCGGCGGGGTGGCTACACCAAGTTTGGCAGCAAACACTTCTAGCCTACGGCTAAAGTCTAGTAATGCTTGTTTTTTATACCACATTAAAACCATGCGGCTGCAAGCCTCGTGGCCATTAGTTAGACATATGGTGGCTTGTGGAGCATGTACTGTAAGCTCGTAGCGTTCAAAGTGTGTGGATTTTTGTTTGCTAGGCACCAATTTTAACGTGATATCTTGGCCTAAATATAGCAGTTGCTCACCATCAAGCCATTGAATTTTACCCACTTGGTTGGCTTCGCGGCTTTTAAGTTTATTTAAAATCCAGCCTGCTTTTTCTTGTAAAATTTGATTAAGCTGAAAAGCAAAAATACGTTTTGGCGCATGCACTACCAGGCCAGATTCTGTAATTTTTAAGCCAACTGTGCGCCGTGCCCTATGTTCTAGCAGGTACGAAATGGTTTCGCCATTATTAAAAGTTAAAGTCTGATTTTGTTTCATTTAATCTAATCTAATCTAATCTAATCTTAGCTTAGCTATTCAGGCTTAGCATTTCTGCTTCAATCCAATGCTCCACTTTGCTATTCACCACATCGGTTTTTAAGCCTGCTGTTTGAATAGCTTGCCCAATGTGTATTTGAATAACGCCAGGCTTTTTAATAAAGCTATTTTTACCCCAAAACTCACCCGCATTGTGCGCCACAGGTATTATTTGTGTGGCGGTATGTGTGGCTAGCCATGCACCGCCTATATGATATTTGCCTTTTTCATTAGGCGCTTTGCGCGTGCCTTCTGGAAATATCACCACAAATAAGCCTTTAGCTAGCCTATCTTTGCCAAGGGACACGAGTTTTTTTAAGGCATCGCGCCCTGCGCTGCGGTCTATTGCAATGGGCGAGCTCATGGCCAAACCCCAGCCAAAAATAGGAATCCACAATAATTCACGCTTCATCACATAACATTGCGCAGGAAATATGGCTTGAAAAGCCAAAGTCTCCCATGCCGATTGATGCTTAGATAAAATAATGCTCGGTGTGTTGGGGATATTATCTAAACCACTGATTTTATGCGTAATATTGCAAGTGATGCGCAGCCACCAAATCATGCTGCGTGCCCAGCCAGAAATAAGTTTGTTGCGAGTGACTGGGTTAAGCGGCCATGCAATAAACGCTAGCAGCGTGAATACGGGCGCAGTGATGGTTTGGCCTAACACAAATAAAATGGAACGTAGCCACATCATGAATAGCGCAAATAACTTCTACAATTAAAGGCTTTTTGCAATTAAAAGCTTTCTGCAATAATGTGCTGTACAGCTGCATTAAGGTCGGCAAAAACTAAGGTATTAGGCGGCAAATTGCCTTGTGCTAAAGTTTCTTCACCTTTGCCAGACCTTACCAATATTGGCTTGCAGCCTGCATCACTAAAAGCCTGCAAATCACGATAAGCGTCACCTATGCCGTAAACCTCATGCGGTTCTACTGAAAATCGTCGCACTATATCCTCAATCATGCCAGTTTTAGGTTTGCGGCAATTACAATTATCATCGGCCGAATGAGGGCAATAAAACAAGGCATCAATACGCCCGCCTAAAAGTGCTAATGCGCGGTGCATTTTATCGTGGATAGCGTTAAGTGTAGCCATATCAAACAGCCCACGCGCAATGCCACTTTGGTTGGTGGCCAAAGCCACGCGAAAGCCAGATTGATTAAGTAGCGCAACTGCTTCCAAACTGCCCGCTAGCGCAATCCACTCGTTAGGGCTTTTGATGAAATTAGCACTATCTTGGTTAATAACGCCATCTCTATCTAAAATAACCAGTTTCACGTTAGCTTGCCAGTTTAGATAAATCTGCAACGCGGTTCATGGTTTGGTGCAAAGTGGCCAGCAAACCCAAGCGGTTTGCTTTTAGCGCAGGGTCATCCGCATTTACCATCACGTTATCAAAGAAGTCATCCACAGGTGCTTTTAGTGCTGCCAAAGCCTTAAGTGAACCAGTGTAATCGCCACTTTCAAACAATTTATCTGCTTGAGGTTTTACCTCAATTAACGCTTTATTCAATAAAATTTCTGCAGACTCAACAAGCTTGTCTTCTAATACTACTTTATTAAATACAGTAGAGGCATCAAGCGCTTTTTTCAAAATATTGCCAACGCGTTTATTTGCGGCAGCTAAGCTCTCTGATTCAGGTAGTTCAGCAAATTTTTGTACTGCAACTAAACATTTTGGAATGTTAGCTAAATGTTTTGGATAAGGCATTGTACCAAGCACCGCCTCTACTTGATTGCTTGTGAAAGACTGCTCTTTATAAGCACTTGCCAAGCGGTCAAAGACAAAGTCTGCAATAGTATGGTCATGTATATTACTTGCAATATCCTCAGGAAAAGCGGCGATGGAAGTTTTAATTAACCATAAAAAATCAATTTCTAATTGATGGTCAATCAAAATACGACTTAAACCAATCGCATGGCGCTTAAGCGCGAATGGATCTTTGTCCCCAGTTGGTATATTCCCAATTCCAAACAAACCAACTAATGTCTCTAACTTATCAGCAAGCGCAACACAAACACCCACTTGATTGCGCGGCAATTCGTCACCCGCAAAGCGTGGTTTGTAGTGGTCTTCAATTGCAAAAGCAACATCATCACTCAAGCCTTCATGTTGCGCATAATAACGCCCCATGATGCCTTGTAATTCTGGAAATTCACCTACCATATCGGTTACTAAATCGGCTTTGGCTAGCATGGCGGCTTGGTCGGCTAGGGCTGCTAATTTGTCGCCACCCAATTGCTGCTCAATGGCTTTTGCAATTGCACGCACGCGCTGAGTACGTTCGCCTTGGCTACCCAATTTATTGTGATAAACCACTTTATCTAAGCCAGCAATGCGGCTTTCTAATGTCTTTTTACGGTCTTGGTCAAAGAAGAATTTTGCATCGGCCAAACGTGGCCGTACCACACGTTCGTTGCCTTGAATAACAGCACTGGGGTCTTTTGGCGAAATATTTGAAACGATTAAAAATTGGTTGGTTAATTTATCATTTGCATCTAATAATGGAAAA
>JANMNC010000056.1:0-4526 GCA_031373695.1 Methylotenera sp.
TCACACACCATTCTTCCAAGGCTACCGCCCACAATTCTACTTCCGTACGACTGATGTAACGGGTGCTGTAGAGTTACCAGCAGGTACAGAAATGGTGATGCCAGGCGACAACGTATCAATCGTAGTCACGCTAATCGCGCCAATCGCGATGGAAGATGGCTTGCGCTTCGCGATTCGTGAAGGTGGTCGTACCGTTGGTGCTGGTGTTGTGGCTAAAATTATTGAATAGTAAGATGTATTAAGCAAATGCCGCGCAAACAACCCTGCGCGGCTTTTGTGGTTTTAAAACGGTTTAACCGTTTAATTACAGGCCAATAGCTCAATTGGTAGAGTATCGGTCTCCAAAACCGAGGGTTGGGGGTTCGAAACCCTCTTGGCCTGCCAAATTTATAATGCCTAACCTAATTTGGTTAAGCAAAAAAGTCTATTAAAGACTAGTTAAAGATTATCAATATGATAGATAAAATTAAGTTAGTGCTGTCTGGGTTGCTACTTGCGGCTGGAATCGCTGGCTTTTACTTACTGGCAGATAAAGCTTTGGTGCTACGCATACTGGCTATATTAGCGGGTGTGGTCGCAGCTATTGCGGTTTTGTACACAACTTTACAAGGCAAAACAGCGCTTGGCTTTATAGGTGAATCTGTTGCCGAAGCTAAAAAAGTGGTATGGCCTACCAGAAAAGAAACCATACAAACTACGGTTGCCGTATTTGTTTTGGTGTTGGTGATGGCTGCATTTTTGGCGGTAGTGGATATTGGTTTTGCCTACATGGTGCAATGGTTAATGGGACGGAGTGCTTAATGAGTATGCGTTGGTATGCAGTCCAAGCCTTTTCTGGTATGGAAAAATCAGTAAAAGCCGGTATCGAGGAACGCATTGCGCGTTCTGGTTTGCAAGAACAGTTCGGCGATATATTGGTGCCGGTTGAAGAAGTGATTGAAATGAAATCGGGCGTTAAAAAGATTTCTGAGCGTCGCTTATACCCAGGATACGTACTTGTACAAATGAGCATGTCGGATGAAAGCTGGCACTTGGTTAAAAGTACACCGCGAGTAACTGCATTTATTGGTGGTAGTGCGCAAAGACCTACGCCAATTAAAGATAAAGAAGTTGAAATCATTTTACAGCGTATGGATGACAGTAAGTCTAATCCAACACAAAAGCTCACTTTTGAAAAAGGTGAAACTGTGCGCGTGGTTGACGGACCATTTAAAGATTTCTCAGGCGCAGTTGAAGATATTAATTATGAGAAAAGCAAATTGCGCGTTTCAGTGGTTATATTTGGGCGTGCAACACCTGTGGAGCTTGACTTTAGCCAAATCGAAAAAGAAGTTTAGTTAGAAAAATTAGTTACAAATTAGTTGTAGTTGTAAAAGTAGTAGTAGTTTTATTTAGTTTTTAAACAGGGGAGCTTTATTAAATTAGAGCGTTACCACCCGCATTAGGAGTTATATCATGGCAAAAAAAGTCATTGGTTACATTAAGCTGCAGATACCTGCAGGTAAAGCTAACCCAAGTCCACCAGTCGGTCCAGCGCTAGGTCAGCGCGGTTTGAATATTATGGAATTTTGTAAAGCATTTAATGCTGCAACACAAGGCGTAGAGCCTGGCTTGCCAATTCCAGTAGTGATTACCGCATTTGCGGATAAGAGCTTTACTTTTGTAATGAAAACGCCGCCTGCGACGATTTTAATCAAAAAGGCCGCTAATATTACTAAAGGTTCACCTCGCCCACATACTGATAAAGTAGGCAAAATTACGCGTAAACAGGCAGAAGAAATTGCAACAACAAAAATGCCAGATCTAACAGCGTCAGACATGGATGCCGCAGTGCGTATTATTGCTGGCAGCGCACGTAGTATGGGTATTGAAGTGGAGGGTGTATAACATGGCCAAAAGAATTAATGCGCTACGCGCACAAGTAGACCGTAATAAAATGTACCCATTAACTGAGGCGCTAAACTTGGTTAAAGAAGGTGCTAAGGCTAAGTTTAATGAGTCTATAGATACGGTTATTAATTTAGGTATTGACGCTCGTAAATCAGATCAACTAGTTCGCGGAGCATTGGTGTTGCCAAACGGTACTGGTAAAGTTACTCGCGTTGCTGTGTTTGCACAAGGCGCTCAAGCTGAAGCGGCAAAAGCTGCTGGTGCGGATATTGTTGGCTTTGAAGATTTAGCCGAACAAGTTAAAGCGGGTATGTTGGATTTTGATGTGGCAATTGCAACGCCAGATGCGATGCGTATTGTGGGTACTTTGGGTCAAATCTTAGGTCCGCGTGGCTTAATGCCAAACCCTAAAGTTGGTACTGTAACACCAGATGCAGCGACTGCAGTTAAAAATGCAAAAGCAGGTCAAGTGCAATATCGTACTGACAAAGGTGGCATTGTGCATTGCACAATCGGTCGTGCATCTTTCACAGTAGAACAATTACAAGGCAACTTGGCAGCACTATTAGATGCTTTAGCAAAAGCAAAGCCTGCAGCTTCAAAGGGCGTGTTTTTAAAGAAGGTTTCTATCTCTAGTACGATGGGTGCTGGTGTGCGTGTTGACCAAGCAACTGTTGCTTAATAGTAAAAATTTATAAGCATTTAATTGCTCAAATAAGAACGTTTGAAAAAAGACTTTGGGCTTGTTGTTCTGTATGTAGAACAACAAGAACATCAAAGACCGTTGGAACCCATAGGGTTTAATAAAAATAGCATTAAGACGGGCGATTAACTAAGTAACTTTGTTAAGCCTCTGTTTTTTTGCTATAAATTCCAGCGCAGATGGCGAAACCCGATACAGGATTGTTGTTAGTATTGCCTGAATAAGGACGCCGTAAAATAGTTTTTATAGGCTGTATTGCTATAAAAGCCCATTCTGACTCAGAAATGAATCGGAGATTTTAACGGAAGGAGAAAAGACATTGAGTCTAAATCTTACAGAGAAAAAAGCAGTTGTAGCCGAAGTTAGCGAACAAATAGCTCAAGCCCAAGTGATTGTTATTGCTGAATACCGTGGTACTGGTGTTGCGGATATGACTAAGTTACGTGCAAGCGCTAGAAAATCTGGTGTTTACTTACGTGTGCTAAAAAATACTTTAGTGCGTCGTGCAGTCGAAAACACAGCTTTTTCAGGCTTAGCAAATAATATGATTGGTCCATTGGTTTTTGGTATTAGCCAAGACCCAGTTGCTGCTGCAAAAGTCTTAAATGACTTTGCAAAAACAAACGACAAATTTGTTATTAAAGCGGGTGCTGTGCCAAACCAAGTAATGGATGTTGCTGGCGTTCAAGCATTAGCATCTATGTTAAGTCGTGAAGAGTTGTTAGCTAAATTCGCACGTACGCTAAACGAAGTGCCAACCAAGTTCGCGCGCGCGATTGCGGCAGTTCGTGATGCTAAAGCAGCTTAATTCACACAATTAGTTTAATTGAAAAGTAACATTATTTAATTTTAGGGAATATTCAAATGGCAATTTCAAACAAAGATATTTTAGATGCAGTAGGTAACATGTCGGTGCTAGATTTAACTGCATTTATTGCAGAAATCGAAGAAAAATTTGGCGTATCAGCAGCGGCAGTTGCTGTTGCAGCATCAGCAGGCGGAGCAGCACCATCTGCAGCGGCTGAGCAAACTGAGTTCTCAGTAATCTTGTTAACAGCAGGCGAGCAAAAAGTTAGCGTTATTAAAGCCGTGCGCGAATTAACAGCGCTTGGTTTGAAAGAAGCTAAAGACTTAGTTGATGGCGCACCAAAAGCTATTAAAGAAGGCGTTAACAAAGCAGATGCTGATGCAGCATTGAAAAAATTGATTGAGGCTGGTGCAACAGGCGAAATCAAGTAATTCACTTGTAAATTGATGGTTCTAGGCTGGCGGGAAACCGTCAGCCTTCGCCGTTTTAAGCGGCATAGATTGTAACAAATTGTAACTTATTTATTTTTTAACTCGCTGTAACTTAAGCAGAAGTTAGAAATCAAAACATTGATGTGGATGAAAGTGTTTTGTCTTCTACCCTCAAAATATCAGGAGACGCTATGAGCTATTCCTTTACCGAAAAAAAACGTATTCGTAAAAGCTTTGCCAAACGTGAAAGTGTGCAAGAAATCCCTTACTTGCTCGCTATGCAATTGGAATCTTACAAGGCTTTTTTACAAGCAGAAATTCCAGCTGATAAACGTGCAGCAGCTGGTTTAGAGTCAACATTCAGCTCAGTATTTCCAATTGTCAGTCATTCTGGCAATGCGCGTTTGGATTATGTAAGCTATCAATTAGGTGCTGAGCCTTTTGATGTAAAAGAGTGTCAGCAACGTGGTTTAACGTATGCCGCACCTTTGCGTGTTAAAGTGCGTTTAACAATCATGGACAAAGAGGCTTCAAAGCCAACCGTTAAAGAAGTGAAAGAGCAAGAAGTGTACATGGGCGAATTGCCTTTGATGACTGAAAATGGCTCATTCGTGATTAACGGTACAGAGCGTGTAATCGTTTCACAATTGCATCGCAGCCCAGGCGTGTTCTTTGAGCATGACCGTGGTAAAAC
>JANMNC010000062.1:0-49727 GCA_031373695.1 Methylotenera sp.
AAACGTAATTTAGGCTTTTTCACTACCGCTGATTCACTGGCAGCCAACAATATTGTGCTAGGTACGTACCGCCATATTACTGCGCCAGAATGTCGCCAATATTTGCTTCGCCAAGGCTTTGAAGAGGCGATTCATACGCATGCTTACCAATATATTGTGGAAAGTTTGGGCTTAGATGAATCTGAGGTATTTAATGCTTACCAAGAAGTGGCCAGCATTAAAGCGAAGGATGATTTTTTAATTCCATTCATCAATATTTTAACCGACCCCGAATTTAAAACAGGCACGCCAGAAGCTGACCAACAATTATTACGCTCTTTGATTGTATTTGCCTGCATTATGGAAGGTTTGTTTTTCTATGTGGGCTTTGTGCAAATTTTAGCACTTGGTCGTCAAAACAAAATGCAAGGCGCGGCTGAGCAATATCAATATATTCTGCGTGATGAATCGATGCACTGTAACTTTGGTATTGATGTCATTAACACGATTAAACTAGAAAACCCACATTTGTGGACAGCCGAATTCCGTGAAGAAATCAAAACCTTGATGCAAAAGGGCGTGGAGCTGGAATATCAATACGCTGAAGCCACTATGCCGCGCGGCGTGTTGGGCTTAAATGCCACCATGTTTAAAGAGTACTTACGCTTTATTGCCAACCGTCGTTGTACGCAAATTGGGCTAGATGTGCTTTACACAGGGGCTACTAATCCGTTTCCATGGATGAGTGAAATGATGGACCTTAAGAAAGAGAAAAACTTTTTTGAAACACGCGTGACAGAGTACCAAACGGGTGGTGCATTAAGCTGGGATTAGTTGTTGAAGGTATTAAGATTAAAGGGTTAACTTCAAAAAAGCTAACCCTTTTTTGATTAAATTATAAGCATTAAAACTGCGTCAATGCCTTTCTAACCTCAAGCTCATTCAAGCCTTTGCCAATAATTACAATGCGCGAAATCGGATCATCTTCAACCCAGCCTTCTAATAAAGTGGGTGGGTAGGGCGTAAAATGTACAGCATGAATCGCTAGTGGCGCACTCTGGTCTGCCGCATGAATGATGCCTTTCAGGCGTAATAAATTTTTACCATAAGTTTGGCAAAACCATAACAAATGGGGCTTTAATTGCGCCCAGTTTAATGGGCTGGGCATTGTCACAGTAAAGCTGATAATTTCATCATCATGACTGCTTGAAAGCGTTTTTTGCGGCAAGGTGCCTTTTGCTAATTTAGGTTTTAATGGTGCGCGCAACCAGCGTTGTGGCTCAGCTTGCTTGTTGGCAAAATCGAATAAGCCAACATCAATAATAGATAGCGGATCTAGCTCGCCTTTAAGTACTTTGTGTTGTGTGGCACCAGGGTTAATTTCAATCAGTTTTTCTTTTAATAGGCCAATTTGCTCTGGTGTAGCTAAATCAGTTTTTGTTAATAACAATACATCGGCCACAGCTGCTTGTTTTAAGGCTTCTGTATGTTGCGCAATCTGCTGTAAGCCATATTCTGTATCAATTGTAACAATCACCGCATCTAGCCTATATACCGATTCAATCACAGGCTCGTTCATCAGGTTGCCTAAAATAGGGCCAGGGTCTGCCATGCCAGTGGTTTCTATAATTAAGCGATTAAATTGCGGAATAGCCTGTAACGCCCGCTTAAAAAACAAATCGCGCATGGTGTCAGCCAGCTCATTCTTAAGAGTGCAGCATAAACAGCCAGAGCTTAATAAAACAGTATTATCGGCAATATGTTCGCTTTCAATATGCGTAGCCAATATGTGGTCTAGGCCTGTGCTGCCAAGCTCGTTAATAATCACTGCGCTATCATGCATGGCAGGGTTAGCCAGCAGCTGGTTGAGTAATGTGGTTTTGCCGGAGCCTAAAAATCCAGTAAGAAGTGTGACAGGAATGCGTTTATCCATTTTGTTACTTAACAATATAAAGTTTAATTTTAGCCTAAATAAATGCTATGCCGCTTCGGTTTCTTCATCATGTTGACGCCATAATGGGAAAGGGTCACTGAATGCTTTCCAACCCTGCATATATTCGCCCATATCACCCAACAACATTTCGGTTGGTGTTAGTAAGCAACGGTCAAACTCAGCTATTAAATTGGCTTTATCCATCTCGATACCAATCATTACTAACTCTTGCTGCCTATCGCCAAATGGTTCTTGCCAGCGCTTATTAATACCTGCTAACTGCTCAGCATCATCTGGCCAGTGTTCTTTTGGGGTGGCTGCCCACCAAAAACCAGCCAACTCGTTGCGAGAAATTGCCCCCGCTTGCGACCAACTAACACAATATTCTGGGCGGCTAGCTATCCAAAAGTTACCTTTTGAGCGAATCACCCCAGGCCATTCTTGGCCGATATAATCAAAAAATCGTTGCGGGTGAAAAGGGCGACGCGCATTGTATACAAAGCTACTGATGCCATATTCTTCACTTTCTGGCACATGTTCACCACGCAACTCTTTTAGCCAGCCTGGCGCATCTTCGGCGGCTTCAAAGTTAAATAAGCCAGTATTCATAATGCGGCCAAGGGGTACTTGGCTAAATTGGCTGTGTACAATTTGCGCACGCGGGTTAAAGGTTTTTAAAATGCCTTCTAACCTGCCAATTTCTTTTGTAGTCAATAAATCAGTTTTATTCAGTACGATAACATCGCAAAATTCCACTTGCTCTACCAATAAATCGACTACGGTGCGCTCATCCTCCTCACCCATACTCTCACCGCGCTGAGCAATAAAATCGCGGCTGCTGAAGTCTTTTAAAAAGTTGAAACCATCTACTACCGTCACCATCGTATCCAGTTCAGCCACATCCGATAAACTCAAGCCATCTTCATCGCGAAAGGTAAAGGTTTCTGCTACAGGTAGCGGCTCTGAAATACCAGTAGACTCAATGAGCAAGTAATCAAAACGATTTTCTTTAGCTAAACGCGTAATTTCTACCAGTAAATCCTCACGCAATGTGCAGCAAATACAGCCGTTACTCATTTCGATTAACTTTTCTTCACTACGCGATAATTCTGCACCACCATCACGCACCAATTGCGCATCAATGTTCACCTCACTCATATCATTCACAATAACAGCAACGCGTTTGCCCTCGCGGTTATTTAAAATATGGTTAAGTAGTGTGGTTTTACCTGCGCCTAAAAAGCCAGATAAGACTGTAACGGGGAGTTTTTTCATGCTTTGTCCTTAACAACTATTTTTATCATCTTGCGAATGCTATAAATTGCAACTTTGTTGCAATTTAGGCAGTTTAAACACAAGATCTTTTTAATGCAACAGTGTTGCATTAAAAATTAGCATAAATTATTTCTGCTAATTGCTGTTAAAGTTAAAACTAAAAGTTATTGCTGGCAGTTAGCGCAAATACCGCTAATGCTTAAGTGAATATTATGCGCAGTAAAATGACTGGGTAAATTTTGAGTAATTGCATCGTTAACTTGCTCTAGACAATACACTTGGCCGCAACTGTTGCATTCAAAATGCGCATGCTGGTGCTGTGTATGGTGCGAGTTTGCTTTAAAACGTCGAGTTTTATCAGGGCTAATCACACTATGTGCAAAGCCTTGCGCCGTTAGCCAATCTAGCACTCTATAAATCGTTACGCGGTCTACAGGCTCTAAAATTTGTTTTTGAATTTCAGGATGCGAGAGTGGTAATGACGCATTTAGTAAGGTATCTAGCACCAACACCCGCGCACTAGTTGGTGTTTGAGATTGTGCTTGTATCAATTCAAAGGCTTTGCTCATGGACACAAATATACCGTATTTTTAATGCGGTTATCAACAGTAAGTTTTACCAAACTAATAGGTATGCACACCTAAATAGGAATTAAACAAGCTTAATTGTTTAGAACACATTAAAATTACGCTTTAAAAAATCACATCCTAAAACTACAGCTTAAATTAGCCATTAAAATTTATTGCGTAACATAAAACCTAAATGCAGAAAATACAACCCAAATGAATGTGTTTTACGAAGAAGAAGGCAGCTTTAAAGTTGCCTCTATCATGTCTGAGTCGCCTGCAGCCTTGCAGGTAGAATCTGTTTCTGGCAAACGCTCTAAAATTAAAACAAGCAATGTGCTGTTGCAGTTTGATCAAACATTGGCAGGCTTTATGGAAGCTGCGCAAGCGCAGGCTGAAAGTTTAGAGATAGATTTTTTGTGGGAGTGTTGTGGTGAACCAGAATTTGCTTTTGAAGATTTAGCAGCCGACTATTATGGCAAAAAGCCCAGCTCAGTAGAGGCTGCCGCCACCGCTATTAAATTACACAGCGCACCTATGTATTTTTATCGTAAAGGTAAAGGGCGCTACAAAGCGGCGCCTGCCGAAACCTTAAAATTAGCATTGGCCGCAGTAGAACGTAAAAAACTTCAAGCTGAACAAATGGCAGCTTGGGTAGCGCAGCTAAATAACAAGCAGTTACCAGAGGGTTTTGCAGCTAAGGCTGATGCCTTAATTTACAACCCTGATAAAAACAGTATGGAATGGAAAGCCATTGATGAGGCAGCCCTTACATCTGGCCGATTAGCTTTAACGGTAATGGCGGATTGTGGTTTGATTAAAAACGCTCATGATTATCACCTAGGTGCATTTTTGCGCGAGATGTTTCCAGATAAAGATGGAAAATCAGGCCTTGATTTCCCCATGTTTGATTCGCTTGCCGCTGATGATGATTTACCCTTAGCTTCTGCCGAATGTTTTAGTATAGATGACGCAACAACTACTGAAATTGATGATGCTTTTAGCATAGAACAATTACCTAATGGTAATACGCGGGTTGGTATTCACATTGCTGCGCCAAGTTTGGGTGTGCCTGTAGATTCTGCTTTAGATGCGATTGTATTATCGCGATTATCAACCGTGTACATGCCTGGCAATAAAATTACCATGTTACCTAACGAGGTTGTGAAACCTTTTAGCTTAGATGCTGGTGAAACAAAACCCGCGCTTGGTTTGTATTTAGAAGTGACCCCCAGTTTTGAAATTATTGCGCATGAAACGCGATTAGAAAAAATTAAAATTGCCGATAATCTGCGTCACGACGCAATAGAGCCATTTTTTAATGAAAACACATTAGAAGCAGATAGTGGCCACCCTTATTGGGCAAGACTTAAGCTGCTATTTGGCTTGGCTACTTACTTAGAAATTGCACGTGGTAAGGCAAACCCTAATCAAACACCACAGATCGATTACAACTTTTATGTAACCGATGGCATCGTTAATATTGTGGCACGAGAACGCGGCTCACCTATGGATAAATTGGTGGCAGAGCTGATGATTTACGCTAACAGCCATTGGGGTGGCTTACTAAAAGAGGCTAACTTGGCAGGTATTTATCGTGCACAAACTGGCGGCAAGGTTTTTATGACAACAGCCGCAGAGCCTCATCAGGGTTTAGGTGTAGCGCAATATGCTTGGAGCACATCGCCATTAAGACGTGCGGTTGATTTAATTAACCAGCGCCAATTAATAGCAATGCTTAAAAAAGAACCTGCGCCTTATAACGTAGCCGATGGCAAATTGAATGTGATTATGCGTAATTTTGATCAAACTTATAACGCTTATAGCGAGTTTCAAACGCGTATGGAACGTTATTGGAGCTTGCAATATTTGATTCAAGAACAATTAAGCGAAATTACCGCAACAATTTGGCGCGATAATTTGGTAAAAATAGATGGCATGTTTTTTATTACCAAAGTACCAAGTTTACCAACTGCAGGCTTGGCAGAGCTAAAAGTGGGTACAAAAGTTAGTTTAGAAATTAAGCATATCGACACACTTTTAATGGAGCTCAATTGTAAATTTAAACAAGTTATCGTAGCAGCAAGCAATGAAACCCAGCCTGATGAGGTAGCCGAAGACAATGTTGAGGTTTAACCGCAAAATACACAAAAGTGTGCAAGACGATAACGTAGTTGAGGTTAGCGAAAGCAATGGAATTCGCTCACTGCATTTAGGCTCGGTAACTGTTCAAAGCAGTATGAAAGTTAAAGCGCCATTTGAGCTAGAACTGGCCTATACACGTGGCATGATGGCTTTTTTACTATTTTCAGATAAGGTAAAAAATGTGCTGACTATTGGCTTGGGTGGTGGCTCGGTGCCTAAATATATTTGGCAATATTGCCCCAGTATTAGCCAAACAATTGTTGAAATTAACGCGCAAATTATCACTATTGCCCGCAGCCATTTTGCAGTGCCAGAAAATGATGCCAAAATTAATGTGATTGAAGCGGATGGTATTGCATATTTAGCCAACAACCCAGATAGCGCCGATTGCTTGATGATTGATGCATTTGATCGCTTTGGTATACCACCCAATTTTTGCAGCCAAGATTTTTTTGATAGCTGCGAAATAGCGTTAACTAAGCATGGCATTTTTGCCATTAACTTGTGGGGCAGCGATAACAATTTTGACATTTACTTGCAACGCATTGAACAAAGCTTTAACAACCAAACCTTAATGTTGCCTACTGGTAAGCCAGGCAATATCGTGGTTTTTGCTTTTAAACAATCGCCAGATTTAAGTATTACGCGCTTGCGTGATCGCGCAAAAAAGTTAGAAACCAACCCAAATGAACCGCATAAAATAGAATTTTTAAGTTTTTTAGAAAAACTATGCGAACATAACAGCCACAACAACAAGCAGTTTTTTCTGGATTAAAATCGATGCTCAACCAATATTTTGCAACTTGCCCACGTGGATTAGAGGCCTTGCTGTTTGCCGAACTTAAGCAAATAGGCGCTAAAGATATCAAGCCAACCGATGGCGGGGTGGGCTTTGCAGGCGAGCTCAGTATTTGCTACAACGCCAACTTACACTCACGCATTGCCACCCGCATACTGATGCAGGTAGCGCGTGGCAACTATGCCACTGAGGATGACTTATACCAAGCCGCTTACAAAATCAATTGGCCTAATTGGTTTGATGTAAAACACGATTTTATGGTGAAAGTAACTGGCGTTAAATGCCCATTAAAAAGCTTAGAGTTTGCCACACTGCGTATTAAAGACGCAGTATGCGATAAATTTAGGCAAGTAGTAGATTCACGCCCCTATATTGATACCAAAACGCCAGCGGTACGTATTCACGCCTATTTAACTATCGATGCTTTTGTTTATTATGTGGATACTTCTGGTGATGCTTTGTATCAGCGAGGCAACCGCAAAGCCAGCATTGAGGCGCCTTTACGTGAGAATTTAGCAGCAGGTATTTTGCAATTAAGTGGCTGGCAAGCAGGCCAGCCATTGCTAGACCCCATGTGTGGTAGTGGCACATTTTTGCTAGAGGCCGCCATGATTGCACTTAATATTGCGCCAGGCTTAAAGCGTGATTTTGGCTTTGAGAAGCTTAAAAATTTCGAATCAGATACATGGAAAAAAATTAAAAATGCTGCCCTTAAAAACGTGCAAGCGGCTACTTTTCAAAAATTATATGGCAGCGATAGTGATCTGCGTGCCATTCGTATTGCCCGCCAAAATTTATCTGAAGCAGGTTTGCTAGAAACGGTACAACTGGTTCACACCAACATTACCGAAGTGATACCGCCTGCCGATAATGGCGTGCTGGTTGCCAACCCGCCATATGGCGTGCGCATTGGCGAAGACGAAGAGCTTGCCTTGTTATACCCAAAAATGGGTGAAGCCTTAAAACGTAAATTTGCAGGCTGGAACACCTATTTTTTAACCAACGATTTACGTTTGCCAAAATTAATGCGCTTAACACCCAGCAAACGCACACCGCTATTTAACGGGCCGCTAGAATGCAGATTATTTGAAATTAAAATGGTGGCAGGTAGCAATAGAAAATAATATAGTACCGTCATTCTGGGCGTAGCGAAGAATCCAGTTTTTTTGAGTTTTGCGTAAGCTAATGAACTGGACTCTTCGCTACGCTCAAGATGACGGATGGAGGTGGTAATGAGCAGTCTAGATTCTTTAAAAAACTTACGTACGCGCATCAATACTTTTGTAAACGAACGCGACTGGGCGCAATTTCATTCGCCTAAAAATTTGGCCATGGCAATGATTGTAGAAGCGGCTGAGCTGGTTGAACAGTTTCAATGGGATACGCCACAAGAAAGCCAGCAATTATCCCCTGAAAAACGGCAGGCTGTGGCACATGAGCTGGCGGATACTTTTGTGTATTTGTTGCGCATTGCAGAGGTGCTAGAAATTGATTTAATAGAAGCGGCTAATAAAAAAATTGATCTGAATGCGCTGAAATATCCAATAGAAAAAGCCAAAGGCAGCAACGCCAAGTACACCGAGTATTTATAAACTCAACTACAAAAACTAGCACTCAATAAAAAACCAGCATTTAGCTGGTTTTTTATTGAGTGCTTATGCTTTACAGTATTTATAAAACAGCTAAAGCGGCGTCATAGTTTGGTTCGTTAGCAATTTCAGGCACTAACTCTACGTGCTTAACAATGTTGTTTTCATCTAATACAATAACCGCACGTGCACACAGGCCCGCTAATTTGCTGGTAAACAGCAACACGCCATAATTCATTAAAAAATCACGGCCGCGCATGCTTGATAAATTCACCACATTTTCAATGCCTTCTGCCGCGCAAAAGCGAGTTTGTGCAAAAGGTAAATCTGCAGATACGTTTAACACCACAGTGTTGTTTAAGCTGGCTGCGCGCACATTAAAAGCACGTATTGAAGCAGCACAAGTTGGTGTATCAACGCTTGGAAATATATTGAGTACTTTGCGTTTTCCCGCAAAAGTATCAAGCGTAACATCTGCTAACGCTTTATCTACCAGCGTAAAATTGGGAGCGGTGCTGCCAATTTTGGGTAAATTGCCTGCAACATCGACTGGATTGCCTTTTAGGGTCACTGAGCTTGACATGATTTTTTCCTCTTTAATGTTGTAGCGTTAATATTAAACTTAATTTAAGTGAACATCATAAAACAAAAAGCACCTGTTTAAAACAGGTGCTTTTGATTTGTAGCAATAAAACCAAAAATAAAAAATGCGTTTTTAAGCTAATAAATTTTCACTTAAATAACCAATTGTCATGGTTTGGTTGTGCAAAACGCTATCTGTCGTATTTGGACGTGGTGCAAGCTCACCGTAAGAGTAAAAACCAGTAATACTTGTTTGTGGGCCTAAAATTTGTTGTACTAATTTAACTTCATCGCCAACTTGCTCTGCCATTACACCTTTACGTCCCACACAACTTACGCAAAGTGCCAAGCCAGTTTGGTTGGTTTTACTCGCAGTTAAGCCTTCCATTACTAAATTGGCAGCACCGCCTGCACCATCAACTAATCTATCATGATTGGTTTGGCATAAACGTACTGTTTCACCTTCCTCTACATTACCAGCAAAGGTTAAACTGTTATTAACACTATCAATAGCCAGTAATGTACGAATTTTTTCTACATCGCGCTTGCCTTCTTCTATAACGGCGAGAGGAAATTTTAAACCAGTTCCAGGCAAGCCACGTGAAAAAGCCTCGCCAATATACATTCTGTATAGTGGTAGTGCTGGTTTACCATCCATCTCATATACAACGTTTTTCTCTGATTTGGTAACTGTACGTGGCGGCCCATAAGGCTTCCAGCCACCCAGTGCTCCGCTAGATGTAATTAACGCAGGGCCATACAAGCCAACCGCAATAACCATGCTGTCGGAAATTGTATCGTTGTAAAGCTGTAGCGTTTTTACAAATGCACCACCATCACCAGCCAGTCCACCAACAATAGGTATCTCACCTAGGACGCTTTGAAAACCTTTAAGTAACTCTGAGCCATTAACATTTAAGCCATCTGAAATTACCAATACAGTGCGTAAACTATCTGCTTTTAATTGTTTGGCTAAGCCAGCAGCAGCTTCAAAAGAGCTTTGCATGCCAATCATTTTAGTTTGCGCAACGCGCTGTACCGTTTTCTCCCACATTATCGCGGTAATCTGAATGCTGTCGTCGAACACACCCGCCTGATTAATTTCACCAGAGGTTGTACATCCTACTATTTGAGCAGTTGGGTAGCGTGTTTTCAAAAAGCTTTGTAACTTGCCTTCTGTAAATCTTTTGACTGAGCTGAACACTAATACTAAATTGGCTGTTGCCAAGGGTGATGCGCTTGGTAAGTCTTTTAAAGCTTTTTTGGAATCTACTGATTCTTGCCTTATTAGCATTTTGATGCCCCTTGTGTGCGTACATCCAACTAACCAACAATTGGATTGTTGTTTAAATTAATGGTAATTATTGTTGTTAGTTAAAGTATATTATTACAAATCTTACGTAAGTGTTGCAATTAATTTTAAAAAATGTCATATTTAGTCACAACAACTAATTGCATTAAATATAAATACAAACAAAATAACAACACTTTCTTTAATTTTTAATAAAAATAGTTATATAAACTTAAATCGTTATAATTGTTTTGTTTATATAAATGGGGAATAAAATTGGCACAAGCACGTTTAGCTGGTACAAAAGTGATGGTGATAGACGACAGCAACACCATACGTCGCAGTGCTGAAATGTTTCTTAAAGCAGCGGGCTGCGAAGTTATTTTGGCGGAAGATGGTTTTGACGCGCTAGCTAAAATCGCTGATCAACACCCACAAATTATTTTTGTAGATATTATGATGCCTCGACTAGATGGCTATCAAACCTGCGCACTGATTAAGCGTAATGCACATTTTAAATCCACCCCAGTAATCATGCTCTCTAGTAAAGATGGTTTATTTGATCGCGCCCGCGGACGCATGGCGGGCTCCGATCAGTATTTAACCAAGCCTTTTACACAAGAAACTTTAATTGACGCTGTCAATGCTTACACGGGTGGCACAAATCCAAATAATAAACCGGCTGACCCTGCCGAGTAATAACACTAGTAGCCAAGCAAAAACATACTGGAGGAAATAAAGATGGCAATAAGTAAAATTTTAATTGTGGACGATTCTGCAACAGATCGCTTTTACCTGACTGAGTTATTGGAATCTGAAGGTTATCAGGTTGTTGCATTAGAAAGCGGTGAGGCTTGTGTGGAGCGTGCGGCTGGTATAGCGCCAGATTTAATATTAATGGATATTATTATGACTGGGCTTACTGGTTTTCAAGCTACTCGATCATTATCAAAAGACCCTGTAACGGCTAAAATCCCTGTAATTTTATGTTCAGGTAAATTGCAGGTTACTGATCACGCATGGGCTGAAAAAATGGGTGCTAAAGGCTGTTTGCAGAAACCTATTCAAAATGTAGATTTAAATATCATGATAGGCAAACTGGCTGAGTAAAGCGTACACACAAAATGGCAAAAAATTCACAATTACGCGAATATCAAAATAACATTTTAGCAAGGCTAGAAAATGCTAAAAAAGCAGGTGCAGAGTCGCCAGCTGGTTATTTAGGTGTAGTAATTGGCGATAAAAATGTATTAGTTAATTTGCAAGAAATTAGTGAAACATTACCAATTTTAGAAATACAGCGCGTGCCATTGGTAAAGCCTTGGTTTTTGGGTGTAGCAAACGTACGTGGTGTGTTGTATGCAATTAACGATATAGCGCAGTTATTAGAAAATAAAATAACTGGCATTTCATCCAATTCACGATTGTTGCTTATTAGTGACTCTGTAACCAGTAATGTTGCTTTTTTGGCAGATAAATTAATTGGTTTGCGCAAACTAGATGAAATGAAATTGCGTAATGAAATTGCGCCTGAAACAGTTTGTTTAAAACAAGAAACGTATTTGGATGAAGATAATAAAATTTGGTATTTGCTCGATTGCGACAAATTAGTTAGATCAAAAGATTTTGCAACACCTTATGCAATGTAATTTTAAATCAACATAACGCAATATTAAATTAACACTACTACAAAACTGAACTTAACCATTTTGGTTTTAAATTAAATTCTTAGTTTAAAGCTTAAGGGAATCAACATGGCAATGAACGTACAGGCATTAAAAGATATTCCAGCAAAACTAATGCAGCTTTTTGGCGGCAAAGCCAAAAGTAGCTCGGCAGGCAAAGGTGGCGGCTATGGCCAGGTTATTGGCCCTGTGATTGGTTTGCTAATTTTTATTGCTTTGGCGTTTTACGTAATTAGCCAGGTGCGTGTTGGTGGCCCGGTATACGATAAAATTATTTCTGGTAACGATTTGAGGGCAGACATTTTGCCGCCACCTCTGTATGCGGTAGATGCGTTTGCTGCGGTTAATGAGGCTTATGTAGCAACCTCAAACTCTGACTATCAAAAGCGTGATAGAAAACTACTAGAAGTACAAGCAGCAGAAAAAGAATATAACGCCCGTGTGGCCTATTGGAAAAAAAATCTAAATCAAGACACCATGGGTGGAGCTTTCCAAGCGGTATTGAAATCAAATGAAAATTTTTATCGTATTTATAATAAAGATTTTGATGCGGCAATTAAATTAGGCGCTATTGCGGCAGCCAAACCTTTAGGTGATTTAGCCAATGCATACGAAGTTAATAAACAAACAGTTTTAATACTAAATGCCGAAGTGCAAAAAGAAATTAAATCAGTTGGTGACTCTAGTAATAGCCTTGTAAACACAATTTTGGCTGCACTAGGGTTATTAGGCTTGTTAATCGCAGGTTTGATGGCCTACTTTGGTAATCGCCAAGTTAAAACCATCGAAAGTGCTGTGTTAATGCTTGAAAACGATGGTCAACAAAACCAAATGGCGGTTTTAAACTTACTGGATGAGATGGGCGACCTGGCGGATGGTGACTTAACAGTGCGCGCAGAAGTTAAAGAGAATATTACTGGCGCGATTGCCGACTCTATTAACTATACGATTGATAGCTTGCGTGATTTGGTAACGGGTATTAACCGTGCATCTGAGCAGGTAAATACGGCAACAGGGCAAGCGCAAGCAACATCGGTAGGCTTGTTATCTGCGGCTGAGAAACAATCAAAACAAATTACAGAAACCACAGACGCTGTATCAAACATGACCCGCTCAATTCTACAAGTGTCGAGCAACGCTAGCCAAGCTTCACAGGTTGCGCAACGTTCATTGCAGGCTGCTACGCAAGGTTCGCAGGCGGTACAAAACACAATTACAGGTATGAATGGTATTCGTGAGCAAATTCAAGAAACATCAAAACGTATTAAACGATTAGGTGAAAGCTCGCAAGAGATTGGTGAGATTGTGGAGCTGATTTCTGACATTACTGAACAAACCAATATTTTGGCGCTAAATGCGGCGATTCAGGCGGCCTCAGCTGGTGAGGCTGGGCGAGGTTTTACGGTGGTTGCGGAAGAGGTTCAGCGACTAGCTGAGCGGTCATCTGAGGCGACCAAACAAATTGGTGCGATTGTAAAAACCATTCAAACCGATACTAACTCTGCTGTTGCCGCGATGGAGAAGAGCACGGAGGGTGTGGTTGAAGGAGCAAGGTTGTCTGATGCTGCGGGTAAAGCACTAACCGAGATTGAAACCGTTACTAACAGTTTGGCTCGGCTCATTCAATCAATTTCAAGCGCTACAGAAGCACAAACAGAAGTGGCTTCTCAGGTGACTAAAAATATGCAGCAAATTCAGGAAATTACGTCACAAACGACCGAAGGTACAAAACTAACAGCTGAATCTGTTGGCCAGTTAACTCAATTGGCTGAAGAGTTACGTGACTCTGTAGCTGGCTTTAAATTGGCTTAATTAGCTCAGTAATCAGTCTTAATTAAGTATATTTTAAATGTTGACTACTGTTTTATTTAGTCGAATATTTTGTTGGAGAATCGTTTAAGTGTCTGAAACTTTTGATATAGGCCCTTTGACTTGGGTTAAAGACCAAATAAATCAATCACTTGATACTGTATTGGCTAATCTAAATACAGTGTTGGGTAATATGCATGACACTGCACCTCTGCGTTTTTCGCAAACGCATTTGTATCAGGCTACTGGCGCGTTAGATATGGTGGGCTTAGATGGCTGCAAGCGTTTCTGTAGTGAGCTAGAGAAGCTCGCAGGCAAGCTTGAGAAAAAAACCATCGAAGCTACCCCAGAACTTATCCAAGCGTTTATTAAAGCGGTTGATTCACTAAAAGCCTACCTGCAAGACTTATTAAATGGTGCACCAGATATCCCGCTGCGCTTGTTTTCTACGCTTAGCCCTATCGTATTGGCGCAAGGTGAAACACTTGACGAAAGCGAACTGTTTTTTCCCGATACCAGTAATAGCGCACCAAAGGATTTACCAGCTAAACAATTAAATGAAGCGGAATACGCCAGTTTTATGGTGGAGCAACGTTTAGGTTACCAAAAATCACTACTGAGCTGGTTACAAACTAAGCAAAATACCGCGGTGCAAAATATGACTGCGGCAGTGAGTAACGTTAGCCAAGCACAGCAAAAAGCCAGCAATAAAACTTTATGGTGGGCGGCCAGTGCTTTTACTGAGTCGTTAGAACAAAAAGAAATTGCTGAAAATTCTGGTGCCAAACGCCTTTGCCGCAAGCTAGATCAAGAGTTGCGTCAGTTAACAGAAGGTATCAGTAAGCCACACAGTAATTTGCTACGAGATATTTTGTATTACGTGGCAATTAGTAACGTAGATCGCGATAGTGTTCTGAAAGTAAAAGAGGTGTTTGAGCTGGATGCACTGATTGATAAAAAATCATCTTCAAGTTTTGAAGCTGTCTCAGTTGGTGCTGACGAGTTAGCCTTGGTACAACAGCTTATTGATGAGCTAGAAAATCTACGTGAACAGTGGGATGAGGTGTCTAGTACGCTTGACTTTAGTAAGGTTGAAGCTCACGCAAGCCAAGCACAAGTAGACGTTGATAATGTGCTTATTACTAAATTCGCTGATACATTAACAACTAGCCAAACATTGACTCAAGGCCTTAGCCAAGTAGTGGTGGTCGATCTATATTCTGCTTTGCAGCAAGCCAGTAATACCTTGCGTGATGATGTAACCAAGGTAAACCATGCAGCATTAATTGAAATTGCAGCCACTTTAAACTTGCTAGAATCTTCGCTTAACCATTATCAGCATTTGGATGCTGATAGAGTGCAAAAACTACTATCAGAAATGCGCAGATTAGAAGCGATATCGTCTGGCGAAAGCTACGATAAGCTAGATATTGATAGAGCGGGCGAGCTTGATCGTGACACCATAAAAGCCGTTGTTACACAAATTAAAGAATCGCTAAAAACGATTGAACAAGCACTTGATAGCTATTTTAGAAATCCTGCCGATAAATCACCTTTAGTTTTAACAACACGTCCAATTAAACAGGTCTCTGCAGTTTTTGATATGCTGGGTTTAAGCACTCCTGCAGCTATTGCTAATGCAAGTAGCCATTTTGTTGAGCTTTTTCAGCAAGATGATTATGTTCAAGACCAAAATCACTTTGAGCTAGTGGCTGAAAGCCTAAGTATGATTGGTTTATATGCCGACGAGATGCCTAAAATACGCCCTGAATCTGAGCAAGCACTTGAAAATGCGCTTAAGCGTTTGATTGCTGAATTAAGCTCTGCTGGCATTAATCCAGTTGTAACGCAAATAAAAGGCACTGATGCGGCCAATCAAGCTAACGGCCAATTAAATGACACGAGCCTTGATAAAGACTCAGACGAATCGCAAGGTACGCATGATGAGGCCGTGGCTGCTTTAGCTACCAGTGCAGATGATGTGAAGATAACCGACCGCGCGTTTGATGCTGAGTTGCTAGATATTTATTTAACTGAGGCCGAAGAGGTGCTGGCAAGCATTGCACAAAACTGTCAGGCATTGCGCGTAAATATTACTGATAGTGAGGCACTTATCGAGTTGCGCCGCAGTTACCACACACTAAAAGGCAGCGGCCGTACAGTTGGTTTAAATACGCTGGGCGATGTTGCTGGCCAAGTTGAATTATTCTTAAATAATATTTTAGATAAAAAATCAACCTTAAACGCTAAACAAATTGGGCAAATAGAGCAAATTAGTGCGGCTTTTGCAGGCTGGGCAGCAGAGTTGCGTGCTAATGAACAAGTTGAAATTAATCAAACCGCGTGGTTAGCGCACGTAGCTGAATTGTCTAATTTAGTGGACCAACCAAGCGCTAAGAAAGTGACTAAAAAGCCTGAGCCGCAAGTACTTATTGGCGGAACACGCAAAATGAGCCGTGCTTTATATGATATTTTTATTAAAGAAAGCATGCAAAATATTACGTTATTAGAACAAGATTCGGCCAAGCTTGTTGCTAACGTAAGCAAGCAGCCATCTGCCGCTGCAAAAGTAGCTGCGCACACTTTGGCCAGCAATGCCTTAGCCGCTGAATTTACACCTATGGGCCAATTAGGACGAACTTTAGAGGCATGGTTAGATGAAGTAGAAAGCTGGATGCCACAGCACACAGAGCTATATATAAGCGTGATTAAATCACTCTCTAGTATGTGGCAAAGAGCCTCTGAGCTTAAAACACCTCGTTCAGCAAAAGCGCTGATAGAAGTATTGAGTCAAGCGACTGAACAAGTTAAGCAACAAAAATCATCAACGGTAACATTCTCAGGCTTGGTGGCCGAGATACCAACATTAGATATTGTGGCAACAACGGTTGTAAATGAAGTATTTTATGAGCCACAAGCAGAAACAGGCTTAGAACTAAAAGCAGTTCACCCAACACTCAATGAGCCTGAGTTACCAGTTAACACTGATGTAATTAGCGATATTGTCATTAGTGATGCAGAAGCGCAGCTCCATATAGAGCAACTTTCAGAAGCGAAAAGTGAAGATTTTGAGGTTAAATTAGCAACTGAATCAAATAGTTACCCTGCTGTTCAGGCAAGCGCTATGATTGAAGCTAAAAGTTCGGGTTACGACACAGCACAGGTTGATCAAGAGCTGTTAACCATGTTTATTGAAGAGGCGCGCGAAATTCTGCCTGAGATTGGTACAGATTTGCGTGCTTGGCGTGCTAACCCTAAGCAAATAGATCATGCCGATTCGTTGCAACGCTCGCTGCACACACTTAAAGGTAGTGCGCGTATGGCAGGGCAAGCTGCACTGGGCGATGCAGTGCACGAGCTAGAAGACCATGTAATGCGTTCGCTTAAACGTAAAGCAGATGTTACTGATTTTGATAACATGTTTGAAGAACTAGACAAAATTGGTAGTATTTTTGAGCAAGCGCTAGGCAATACGCCCGAAGAAGCTATTGGCAGTATTAGAAAAGATGATGCACCAGCCGCAGGCCGAACTACCGATAGAAAAGCACAATTTTTACGCATGCGTGCCGATACGCTAGATAGATTAATTAATGACGCGGGTGAGATTTCAATTATACGTTCGCGTATGGATAGAGAAATATCGGGCGTTAAGCAATCTTCTAACGATTTAACTGAGAGCGTTATGCGTTTACGTAGCTACTTGCGCGAGCTAGAAATTGAAGCAGAAACGCAAATGCAATCACGTATGAGTATTTTGCAAGAGGCGAACGAAACTTTTGATCCGCTAGAATTTGACCGTTTTACACGTTTGCAAGAGCTTACCCGCATGATTGCCGAAAGCGTGAATGACGTGGCTACAATTCAGCACGGTATGCTCGCTAACTTAGGACAATCTGAAGCCGCACTGCAACAGCAAAATCGTATGAATCGCGATTTGCAACAAACCTTGTTAGGCGTGCGTATGTTGCCATTTAAACAAGTTTCAGAGCGTATGCAACGTATTGTGCGTCAAACAGCACGTGAGCTTAATAAGTCGGTTGATTTAGTCATTGATGGTGAGGCGACAGAGATTGATCGTAGTGTTCTAGATAAACTAGGCCCGCCATTAGAGCATCTGCTTAGAAACGCGGTGGCGCATGGTATTGAAATGCCAGCTGAACGTAAAAAACAGCATAAACCAGAATCTGGCACCATTACATTAAAAGTACGCCAACAAAATGATGAAATTAGCATTACTGTTAGTGATGATGGGGCTGGTGTAGACTTAGCGCGAGTAAAAGCCAAAGCCGTGAAAAGTAAACTGTTAGACGCAGGCGTCGATATTGATGAGCAAGCGCTTTTATCGATTATTTTCGAGCCAGGCTTTTCTACTGCCGATAAAATTTCACAAATTGCAGGCCGCGGTGTGGGCTTAGATGTTGTGCGTAATGATGTGAGCAGTTTGGGTGGGCGTGTAGATTTAAACAGTGATTTTGGCAAGGGTGCCGTTTTTAATGTTAACTTGCCTGTGACATTAACAGTAGCGCAAGTATTATTGGTGCGCGCAAGTGATTCAGTTTATGGTTTACCAGTGGGTATGATTGAACAAGCGCAAAAAATTAAACGTCAAGATTTAGCTGCTGCATATGCAGCTGGCGGTATTGATTGGGCTGATAAGCATTATCCGCTGCATTATTTGCCAAAATTACTTGATCACCACGATCACACACCCGAAGATCAGGCTTACACCTCTATATTATTAATGCGTGTTGGCTCTGTGCACATTGCCTTGCACATTGATGAGGTGGTGAGTAACCAAGAGGTGGTGATGAAACCAATTGGCCCACAATTAGCACGCGTGCCAGGCATTGTTGGTGCAACTGTGGCGGGCGACGGTAATATCATGCTGATTATTAATCCTGTGCAATTGGTCGCTCGAGAAACTTTATCTGCAGGCAGTGTAACGGTTAGAAAAGCTGAAATTGAAGCAGTACAAAATAAATTTAGCATATTGGTGGTAGATGACTCGTTAACGATGCGTAAAGTATTGGGCCGCTTACTAGAGCGCGAGGGTTTTGAGGTGCTGGTGGCTAAAGATGGTATGGACGCAATGCAGGTGCTATTGCAAGCCACACCAGATGCCATTTTAACTGACATCGAAATGCCTAGAATGGACGGCTTTGGCTTGGCGCGTAATATTCGTGATGATGCACGCACAGCTAACACTCCATTGATTATGATTAGCTCACGTACTGCAGATAAACACCAAAACCTAGCCAGAGAAATTGGCGTTGATGCCTTCTTTGGTAAGCCAGTACAAGATGACGAATTGGTGAGCAAAGTGCTTGAGTTAATTAAGGCCAAAAAGCAGATACATTAAGTATTATCAATTTAAGGCATGACACTTAGATTAAGGCATGACGCTTAGAATTATTTATAACGCTAATTACGCATGTTAAAAAAACCGCCTAGTATGAAAATCTAGGCGGTTTTTTTTATTGCTCTAATTTTAGTTAACAGCACAATTTTTATCTGCACGCGGTAAAATAGAGCTATGCAAGATTTAGCCAAAAACTCAATACCGCAATTTATACACTTGCGTTGCCATAGCGAGTATTCAATTTTAGATGGCATTGTGCGTATTGACGATTACATCGATGCAGCAAGCCTAGACTCAATGCCAGCTGTGGCAATTACCGATTTAAGTAACTTATTTGGTGCTATAAAGTTTTATAAAGCAGCACGCGCAAAAGGCATTAAACCATTAATAGGCTGTGAACTTTGGTTAGAAAACACTAAAAACCGCGATCAGGCGCATCGATTATTATTGCTGGTGCAAAACAACACAGGCTACTTACAACTTTGTGCATTAATTAGCCGCGCATACCTAGAAAACCAATACCGTGGGCGAGCGGAGATTAAGCAAGAATGGTTGCTTGGTAACGAAGGTTTGTTGTTAATTTCGGGTAACGCGCACAGTGATATTGGTGTTGCCATTAATGCAGGTAACATTAAACAAGCGCTTCAACTTGCACAAGCTTGGCAACAAATGTTTCCAAACCGTTTTTATATTGAGCTGCAACGTGTTGCACAAGTAAAAGAAAATAATGCGGCAATTAACACAGCAAATAATGCACAAGAATCGCTCATAAATCATGCGCTAAATTTAGCTAGCCAGCTCAATTTGCCAGTGGTTGCCACTCACCCCATACAGTTTATTCAGCCAGATGATTTTATGGCGCATGAAGCGCGTACCTGCATTGCCGAAGGCTATATGCTGGCAGATTCGCGGCGGCCAAAAAATTTCACTGCCGAGCAGTACTTTAAAACACAAGCGCAGATGTGCGCATTGTTTGCCGATATTCCAGAAGCATTAGCGAACTCGATAGAAATTGCAAAACGTTGTAACTTAACCATTACGCTGGGCAAAAACTACCTGCCTAATTTTCCTACGCCTAATAATGAAAGTCTAGATGCCTATTTAATAGCACAATCGCAACTTGGGCTAGAAGCGCGATTAACCTCGCTTTACCCTAATGTTGATACGCGCGAAGCCAAACGGCCAGAGTATGAGTCGCGGCTAGCGTTTGAATGCAAAATTATTAATCAAATGGGTTTTGCTGGCTATTTTTTAATTGTGGCAGATTTTATTAACTGGGCAAAACATAACGATGTGCCAGTTGGGCCTGGACGCGGCTCTGGTGCTGGCTCGTTGGTAGCTTATAGCCTAAATATTACCGATTTAGATCCGCTAGAATACAACTTACTGTTTGAGCGATTTTTAAATCCAGATCGCGTATCCATGCCCGATTTCGACATCGACTTTTGTATGGATGGTCGCGATCGCGTCATTGATTACGTGAAGCAAAAATATGGCTTAGATGCGGTTTCGCAAATTGCTACTTTTGGTACCATGGCGGCTAAAGCGGTTATTCGCGATGTTGGCCGTGTGTTAGATTTGCCGTTTAATTTCGTTGATGGTATTGCCAAACTTATTCCACTAGAGTTGGGCATTACGCTGAGTAGTGCGCTTGAAAAAGAGCCGCAATTTCAAGAGCGCCGCGAAGCCGAAGAAGAAGTTGCGCAGTTACTAGAGTTAGCTTTACGCCTAGAAGGTATTGTGCGTAATGTGGGTATGCATGCAGGCGGCGTACTCATTAGCCCCAGTAAAATTTCTGATTTTTCACCTATCTATTGTCAGGCTGATGGAGCTAGCTTGGTTAGCCAGTATGACAAAGATGACGTTGAAGCGGTTGGCTTAGTTAAGTTTGACTTTTTAGGCCTGCGCACGCTAACCATTTTAGAGTTGGCTTTAATTAATGCTAATAAACAGCGTGCTGCGAATATTAATGGCACGGCTGCAGACCAAGCCCCGCTTGCCTTCCAGAGCATGCCTTTGGATGATAAAGCCAGTTACAATTTACTTAAGACGGCTAATACCACAGCGGTTTTCCAGCTAGAATCGCGCGGCATGAAAGACATGCTTAAGCAAGCCAAGCCAGATTGCTTTGAAGATATTATTGCCTTGGTTGCTTTGTATCGGCCAGGTCCCATGGATTTAATACCTGACTTTTGTCGCCGTAAGCACGGTTTGCAACGTGTAGAATACCCGCATCCTGCGACCGAATCGATTTTAAAAGAAACTTACGGTATTGCAGTGTATCAAGAGCAGGTAATGCAAATTGCTCAAGTAGTGGCTGGCTATAGCCTCGGTGGCGCCGATTTACTGCGTCGCGCTATGGGTAAAAAGAAAAAAGAAGAAATGGACGCACAGCGTGCCATCTTTACCGAAGGCGCACTTAAGAACGGTTTAAACGAGCGCCAAGCGACCGAGCTTTTTGATTTGCTAGAAAAGTTTGCAGGCTATGGCTTTAATAAATCGCATGCTGCAGCTTATGCATTAGTTGCCTATCATACCGCTTATTTAAAAGCGCATTACCCAGCCGCATTTTTGGCCGCAACCATGTCGGCAGATATGAATAATACCGATAACATTCATACTTTTTTTGATGATTGCGCGCCCAATAAAGTGGAGATGTTGCCACCTGATGTGAATCAAAGTGGTTATCGCTTTGAACCGTTAAATAACAACCAAATTTTGTATGGCCTAGGTGCGGTAAAAGGTTCTGGTTTGGCTGCTATAGAAATAATTTTGGCAGCGCGTGAAATTGACGGCCCATTTAAAAATCTATTCGATTTTTGTAATCGGCTAGATTTGCGTAAGGTAAATCGGCGTGTGATTGAATCGTTAATTCGCGCAGGTGCTTTTGATAAGCTTGAGCCAAATCGCGCTGCATTGCTTGCAGCTGTGAGCATGGCGATTACTGCTGCCGAGCAAAACAACAGCAACGCTGGCCAAAATAGTTTATTTGGTGAGCCTAGTGAAATCAAACACGATTTGCCCAATGTGGCTGCTTGGACACCACAACAAGCTTTAATAGAAGAAAAAGCCGCACTCGGTTTTTATTTAAGTGGCCATCCATTTTTAAATGTAAAAGCAGAGATTACGCAATTTGTGCGCGGCACATTGGCAGATTTAACGCCGCAAGAACAGCCCAAACTGTTGGCTGGTATTGTGGCAGGTGTGCGTATCCGCATGACACAACGCGGTAAAATGGCGATTGTAACCATTGATGATGCAGTGGCTAGAGTGGATGTGGTGGTGGGTAGTGAGTTATTGAATCAGCACGCTAATCTGATTAAAGAAGACAGTGTATTAATTGTAGAAGGGCGCGTGAGCCATGATGAGTTTTCTGGCGGTATACGCGTTAATGCGCGCAAATTAATGGATTTAGCAGGTGCCAGAAGTGCGCAAGCCAGCATGCTAAAAATTGCTTGTAATGGCGAGTCGGACGCTTTAAAGCTGAGCAATATACTTAAACCGTACTGCAAAAAATCAACCGAATCTGATAAAAAATTATGCCCAGTTAAAATTGAATATCATAATAGCCAAAGCCAAGCGAGTTTAATGCTAGGTGATGCATGGCGTGTTGAGTTGCATGATGATTTATTGCAGCATCTAACTGCATGGTTATCAAAAGATAAGGTAAAAATCCTTTATAATTGAGATGATTGAAATTGTAGAGTAATATAAAAATATGAGCTATAGACGCGCAACAGACATGAAAGTAAGTTACCTAGAGTTTGAGCAATCGATTGCCGAGCTTGAAAAGCGCATAGAAGCCTTGCAAGTGTCGCACGACGAACACGATGCGCTGGATATTTCTAAAGAGCTAACCCAGCTACAAACCAAGCAAAAAAAACTGCTTGAAGATACTTACGGCAAATTAAGTGCTTGGCAAATTTCGCAAGTGGCACGCCATCCGCAGCGCCCTTATACCTTAGATTACATTAATTATTTGTTTACCGATTTTGACGAGCTGCATGGTGACCGCGCTTACGCTGACGATCCTGCTATAGTAGGCGGCCTTGCGCGTTTTGAGGGTATTCCAGTGATTGTAATTGGCCATCAAAAAGGCCGCGATGTTAAAGAGCGTCAATACCGCAACTTTGGTATGCCGCGCCCTGAAGGCTATCGCAAAGCGTTGCGCTTATTTCGTCTGGCAGAAAAATTTAACTTACCGATTATTACTTTAATTGACACTCCAGGCGCGTACCCAGGTATTGGTGCAGAAGAACGTGGTCAATCAGAAGCCATTGCGCGTAATTTGTATGTAATGAGCGAGCTTAAAACACCCATTATTGGCGTGATTATTGGCGAAGGTGGTTCGGGCGGGGCGCTGGCTTTAGGCGTGGTTGATCAGTTACTAATGCTGCAATACTCTACGTATTCGGTTATTTCGCCAGAAGGCTGCGCATCTATTTTGTGGAAAAGTGCCTCTAAAGCGCCAGAAGCTGCCGAAACATTAGCCATTACTGCCGATAGACTTAAAGTTTTAGGTTTGGTTGATCAAATAGTTACAGAGCCATTAGGTGGCGCGCATCGCGATCACGAAGCGGTGATGCAATCGCTTGGCAAAGCCATTAAAGATAACTTAACCGCATTGCAAAAACTAACAACCGATAAATTGCTAGCAAAGCGCTACCAGCGTTTGATGGGTTATGGCAAGTTTAAAGAATCTGCCAGCAAATAAAAAAACACCACTAGGGCAGCAACTTCAACAATTTTTAGTGGGTGTTTTTATTAGCCAAAACTTGGCTAATCCACAATTGATGGTTGGTTTTAGTGGTGGTTTAGATTCTTGTGTGCTTTTGCATTTGCTGCACTCAATTCGTAAAAATCTACCTTTTAAATTGCATGCTCAGCATGTGCATCATGGTTTAAGCCCCAATGCAGATGCTTGGGCAGATTTTTGTCAAAGCACCTGTACTCAGCTTAATATTCCGCTTACTGTTTCAAAAGTAATTGTAAACAAAAACAGTGGGTTGGGTTTAGAGGCCACCGCGCGTGCGGCACGCTATCTGGCTTTGCAAACAAGTAATGCAGATTTTATTATCTTAGCGCACCATCAAGATGATCAAGCAGAAACTTTGCTATTGCAATTAGCGCGTGGCGCTGGGGTTAAAGGCTTGGCGGGTATGGCTGCGCTAGACGTAAATAGAAAATTATTACGGCCGCTATTAAATGTGCCACGTATTCAATTAGAGGCTTATGCCAAACAACATCAATTAACTTGGATAGAAGACGAAAGCAATACCGATACCCAGTTTGATAGAAACTTTATGCGTCATGCGGTGTTGCCAACGCTTAGCAAACAGTATCCTGCAATTGGGCAAACCATTAGCCGCACCGCGCAACATCTAGCCGAGGCCAGCCATTTGTTGGATGAGTTAGCCGAGCTAGATGCCAGCAAAAGTTTATTTAGTAAGCTTGAACCTACCAAGCTATATCTGCAGCCGCTGGTAAGCTTGAGCTTGCCTCGTGCTAATAATTTGTTGCGCTGGTGGTTGTTGCAAAATAATCTGCCAATGCCAAGCGCTGCTCAATTGCTGCAAATAACGCTGCAGCTATTGCAGGCAAAAGCTGATTCGGCTATTAAAATAGTGCTTGCAGACAAAACTGAAATTGCTCAGCAAACTACACTAAGGCGCTATCAGCAATTTGCCTATTTAGTGCAAGATATAAACCCTTACCAGCCAATGAATTTACTTTGGCAAGGTGAAGAAACAATGGTTTTGCCAGATAAGTCAGAGCTGATTTTTAGTAAAAAAATGGGCGAAGGTTTAAGCTTACGCCGTATAGAAAATGCCAAGTTACGTATTAAAAACCGCGAAGGTGGTGAGCGCTTTCAACCAGAGCTGGGTCGCCCCAGCCGTGGTTTAAAAGTGATGCTGCAAACACATGAAATGCCACCTTGGCTGCGCGAGCAACTACCACTTATTTTTATGGATGAAAAGCTGGTGCTTATTCCTAATATTGCTGTGGACGCACACTTAAAAGCGAACGCAGATGAAATGGGTTTACTCGTAATTTGGAAGCAAAGCTAATTATTTTTGGCCTTTGTAAGCTTAAGCAGGCTTTTAAGCTGTGGCCAACTATTTTCAAGCAATATTGCTTGTGCGGCGGCAGTAGGATGCAAGCCGTCATCTTGAACCAGGTCGGGCTTTCCAGCTATACCATCTAGCATAAACGGTACCAAATTAGCCCGATGTTTTTTTGCTAACTTCTGGTAATTATTACTAAATTCTGCGCTGTATTTAAGGCCATAATTAGGCGGTATTTTCATGCCTAGTAATAATACTTTTGCTGGTTTAGCAAGGGCTAACATGGCATCTAAGTTATTGAAGGTATCACTTGCACTTAAGCCGCGCAAGCCATCGTTTGCACCAAGCTCTAATATAATAATGCTAGGTTTATGCAGTTTGATGGCATTTTTAAAACGACTTAAACCGCCACTAGTTGTCTCACCGCTGATGCTAGCATTAATCACTTTATATGGGTATTGCTGCTGTTTTAAGCGTTGCTCTAGCAAGCTTACCCAGCCTTGATTTTGGGCGATGCCATAAGCGGCTGATAGGCTGTCACCAAATACTAATATGTTTGATTCGATAATAGCTTTGGCTTGCGCTTGCAAAGGCAATGCAACCATTGTCATTACAATGAGACTAAACGCACAGATATTATTAAATAAACTATTTAAGCTATTGCTTAGTTTGTTGCGTAACCTCATATTAAAAAAATGAGTATTTAAAACCTTACTATTAAAACACTGAATATCTAAAATCTGAGACCGCATTAATGCCACCTTTAAACAAGAATAATCTATCAACGCACCAGCCTGCTATTTTAGCCACAAACCTACATAAAAGTGTTGGCGACACTGGCAACCCCATTCATATTTTACGCAATTTGCAGCTAGATGTTGCCTTAGGCGAAAGTGTTGCCATTATTGGTAGCTCTGGTTCTGGAAAATCAACACTTTTGGCGATTTTGGCAGGGCTGGATAACCCTACTAGCGGGGCTGTAGATATACAAGGTGCTGCTTTTAGTAATTTAGATGAAGACTCTCGCGCTGCTATTCGCGGTAAAAACATGGGTTTTGTGTTTCAGTCGTTTCAGTTATTAGCCACCATGACCGCGCTTGAAAATGTCATGTTGCCAATGCAGCTAGCAAATAGGCAAGATGCTAGGCAAGTGGCAATAGCGGCTTTAGAGCAAGTTGGTTTGCGTGAGCGCATGCAGCATTATCCAAAACAATTATCTGGTGGTGAGCAACAGCGTGTGGCAATAGCCCGCGCATTTGCCCCGCAGCCCGCAATTTTGTTTGCTGATGAGCCTACTGGTAATTTAGATTTAGCAACGGGTGAACGTATTATTGATTTAATTTTTACCTTAAATCAAACCTATGGCGCCACACTTATTTTAGTGACACATGACACAAAGTTAGCCCAACGCTGCCAGCGTGTATTAGAGCTAAAAGATGGACAATTAATCAAGTTAAGTGATGTTGCATGATTATTAAATTAGCTTGGCAACAACTGTTTGCGCAATACAAATCAGGCGATTTGCGTGTATTGGTATTTGCGCTAGTGCTTGCAGTTACCTCTATCACGGCAGTTAATTTCTTTACTAATCGCATTGCATCACACTTAAACGCACAGGGCGGCTTGTTATTGGGCGGAGATATAGTGGTGATTGCCGATCATCCTATCGCTGCTGATTATATTGAATCTGCCAAACAATATGGCCTGCAAAGCGCTAGCACGTTAGAGTTTGCCAGCATGGCAATTGTTAACAATAAAAATCAATTGGCTGAGGTTAAGGCGCTAGGCGATGGTTTTCCACTACGCGGTGATTTTAATGTGCAATTTGCACAAAATAAATTACCCGTAAACGTAAAGGCTGTACCTAAGCAGGGTGAAGTATGGGTAGAGCCTCGCCTAGCCAATGCGCTAGGCATCAAGCTAGGCGACGAATTAGAGCTAGGTGCTAGCCAGTTTAAAGTTGCAGGTATTTTAATGCGCGAGCCGTCACGTGGTGGCGATATGTTTAGTTTTGCACCGCGTTTAATGATGAATAGCCAAGATGTTGCCGCTACTGCGCTTATTCAGTTTGGTAGCCGCGTTAAATATCAGCTATTGGCTGCGGGTAAAGCCAGTCAGGTTCAACAATTTTCTGCAGCATTATCACCAACATTACAGCGTGGTGAGCGCATAGAAGACGTTAAAACGGCTAGGCCAGAGATTCGTAGCGCCTTAGATAAAGCCGAAACATTTTTGGGTTTGAGTGCAATGGTGAGTGTGGTGCTATCGGTGGTGGCAATGTTGTTAGCCAGTGGTCCATTTGTTGCGCGTAGCCAAGAATCTGCTGCTTTGTTGCGTACTTTTGGTGCCAATAAAAATACCATCATGCAAATAAGCTTACTACAAACGGCTGTACTAGCCTTAATTGGAGCGGTTCTTGGCAGCCTACTAGGGTTTTTTCTACAGCATGTATTGGCTTATTTTGCAGGAAAACTATTTTTAGAAGCTTTGCCTGCGCCTAGCTATACACCAATAGCGGTAGGCTTTGCACTTAGCTTTGCCTTACTTTTTGCCATAATGTGGCCGCATATTCAAGCCTTAAAAAATGTACCTGCGATACGCATTTTACGTAACAACTATGCGCCTAAAACGACAGCTGCATGGCAGTTATATTGGCCTGTAATATTGGTCATTATTGTGCTCATTTTATGGGTTGCTAAAACCATTCAGCTAGCACTGGCCTTTATTATAGGTATTACTGCTTTGTGTTTAGTCACGGGTGTGCTGGCTTACGCATTAGCGCAATTACTATATGGCTTAGCGCAGCGCAGCGCATTTCAAAATACACTTGGATTCGGTTTGGCCAACCTTAAACGTAGGTTAGGGTTATCGATTGCGCAAATGATAGGTTTTAGCCTAGGTGCTATGGTGCTTATGTTGTTAATGATGATTAAAACCGATTTGATGCAGTCTTGGCGTGCGTCGCTGCCAATAGATGCACCAAACCGCTTTATTATTAATATTCAACCCAACCAAGTGGCGCCAGTGCAGGCTTTTATTAAAAAAATTGGCTTGAGCCAGCCACAAGTTTTCCCCATGATTCGCGGTAGATTGGTTGCGAAAAATAACCAGCTAATCTCTGCTGATTTATTTGATAACGAGCGCGCAAAGCGCTTAGTTTCACGCGAGTTTAATTTATCTACTGCGGCTACTATGCAAGCTGATAATAAGCTATTGCAAGGCCGCTGGTGGCGTGCAGGTGAAGAAAGTGCGCCATTGCTATCGCTAGAAGATGATATTGCAAAAGTGCTTAATGTTAAGCTTGGTGATACGCTTACTTATGATATTGCGGGTAGTAAGATTACGCTAACTGTTACCAGTATTCGCAAAGTAGAGTGGGACAGTATGCGGGCTAATTTTTTTGCAGTTACGCCACCTAATGCGTTAAATCAATTTTCTGCCAGTTATATGACGGCCTTTTATTTAGCTAAAAACCAAGATAACGCACTGAACAATTTGCTGCAGCAATTCACCAATTTTACGGTAATTGATGTGGCTAGTTTAATGAATCAAGTACGCGATATTATGCAAAAATTGGCGACAGCTATTGGTTTTGTATTCACCTTTTGTATCGTTGCTGGGCTGGTAGTATTGTATGCAGCGCTGGTTGCTACTCGCGAGGCGCGTGTACGCGAATCTGCATTGTTACGAGTGCTGGGTGCATCGCGAGCACAAACAGCGCAAGCCATGTTAATAGAGTTTGCTTGCATTGGCACTGTTTCTGCCACGGTTGCAGTGTTGGTAGCCAGCGCTTTAAGTTTTTACTTAAGTCGATTTATACTCGATATTCCTTACCAATTTAACGGCCTACTTGCTGTTAGCGTTTTTGTTGCAGCTTTTGTTTTTATTCCATTAGCCGCTTGGCTAGTGATAAAAAGCTATTTAAATGTGCCACCTAAGCAACTTTTAAATAGCATTTAATTGGTTGCATACAACCACACTGGTGGTTGTATGCAACCTAATTTTAAGCCTATAATCATGTATTAACTATTAAGTTAATTATTACTAATTGATTTAATTACACTTTTTAAATCTCAACTATTGGAATAAATCTTGCAAACAAGTATGAGCAACTACAAAGATTTATTTAACCAATGTTAGGGAAATAAGCATGAAAAAACCGTTACAGCCTAAACGTATTCTATTAGCCATTATTGCGGCATATGCCATACCTCAAGCGGTGTTGGCTGAAGAATCGAAAAAATTTACGCTAGATGAAATTGAAATTATTTCTACCACCCCGTTACAAGGCATTGGTTTACCGCTAGAGCAAGTGCCTGCCAATGTGCAAATTATAAAAGCTGAAGACTTAAAAAAACAAAAAAGCTTAAGTATTGCCGATCATATTAATCAAAACTTAACTGGTGTAAGCGTAACTGATACGCAAAATAATCCTTATCAGCCAGATGTTAGTTTTCATGGCTATACCGCTTCGCCATTGCTTGGTACGCCACAAGGCTTATCAATATTTGTAGATGGCGTACGTGTTAATGAGCCATTTGGTGATGTAGTCAATTGGGATTTGATTCCTACTAATGCCATTAATAACATTAGTTTAATCCCAGGCTCAAACCCACTATTTGGTTTAAATACATTAGGTGGTGCGTTATCAGTGCAAACTAAGAGCGGCCGTACTAATACAGGCGGTGCTGTTGAAGCTTACATGGGTTCATGGGGTCGCAAAGCAGGCTCGGCTGAATACGGTGGCGTTACAAAAGATGGTTCAGTAGACTATTTTATCTCTGCTAACGTGTTTTCTGAGGATGGTTGGCGCGATTTCTCACCCAGTGATGTAGGCCAATTGTTTGGCAAAGTGGGTTGGCAAAATGAGACGACATCGCTTAACTTAAGTTATACAGGTGCCGATAATAAGTTGATTGGTAACGGTTTAATTCCAGATGATTTTTTACAAAATCAAGACCGTGAATCTATTTTAACTAGACCAGACATTACCGAAAACAAACTGTCATTTGTTAACCTAAACTGGAGTCATTTTTTTAATGAAAACACACAGTTAAGTGGTAATACTTATTTCCGTCATGCCAGAACCAGCACATTGAACGGTGATGGAAATGATGATTTTGATGATGGTGCAATTGATTTAGATGCAAGTGGTGACATTGATGCAGCAGAATTGGCCGCGGCAAATGCCGATTGTTTAGCTGGTAACGATGCCGATGAAAACTGTAGCGGTGCAATTAACCGCACTAGCTCAAAGCGTAAAGGTTATGGTTTTAATGCCCAAATGACCTTTACACAAGATTTTATGCAACTTAAAAACCAATTTATTACGGGTTTTGGTTACGATTACGGTAAAACAAATTTCAAACAAAGCACTGAGTATGGCTTAGTTAATAACACACGTGGCATCAATGGCACAGGTGTGTTTAACGAACCTGCTACGCTAGATGCTGATGGTATTGCGCGTAATCAAGATGACAATTTACGCATTAACTTGCAAGGTGTATCAAAAACTTGGAGTTTATTTGCAACAGATACTTTGTCGCTTAATCCGTTTTGGCATGTAACAGCGTCTGGGCGCTATAACCATACCAAAGTTGAAAATGATGATAAATTTAACCCTACACCAAACCCTGACGAAACCGATAACTCGTCATTAACCAGCGATCAAAGTTTTAGTCGTTTTAATCCTGCTATTGGCGTTAACTTTACCCCAACTAAAGATTTTACTGCTTACACTAGTTATAACGAAGGTAGCCGTGCACCTACCGCTATTGAACTGGGTTGTGCTAATCCAGCTCAACCTTGTCGCTTGCCCAATGCTTTTGCTGGAGACCCGCCACTCAAACAAGTGGTTGCAAAAACCTTTGAAGGTGGTTTACGTGGCAATTTAACGCAAGATATTAAATGGTCGTTAGCGGCTTATCGTGCGCAAAACACTAATGATATTCAATTTATATCAGCTGGCGGCGGCTCAGGTGCAGGCTTTTTTGACAACGTAGGTAAAACTAGACGTATTGGCTTTGATGCAGCGGTTAATGGCAATATGGATCGATTTAGTTGGGCTGTAGGCTATAGTTTTGTGCGTGCCAGTTATGAATCAGATTTTTTAATTGCCAGTGAAGTAAACACATCTGCACAAGATTTTGATGGTGATGGCGAAACCGAAATACAAGTTAAAAAAGGCGATCGCCTGCCAGGTATTCCACAGCATCAGCTTAAGTTGCGTGCGGCCTTTGATGTAACGCCTAACTGGAATGTTGGTACCAATATTGTTGCCTTCTCTGATGTGTTTTCACGTGGTAACGAAAATAATCAGCATGACGGAAAAGGTGCCAAAGTAGGCGGTTACGCAGTTGTTAACCTAGATACTCGTTACAACTTTGGCGCTAGTGGCTGGCAAGTATTTGCAAAAGCTAGCAATATATTCGATCGTGAATACAGTAATGGTGGCTTGTTAGGCGAACATCGCTTTGATGCAGCGAGTGGCCAGTTTACTGGCAACGAAGTGATTCAGCCATTTTATGCCCTTGGCGCACCACGTGCAGGCTGGTTTGGTGTGCGTTATGAGTTTGGCGGCGCTAAGAAAACAGCGGCTAATTTAGCTAACGACTAACTTTAGTTAACGACCGGCTTTAGTTAACGACTGGCTTAATATAAATCACTAAGGCTTAATTTGCTTGTTCAACAAACTGAGATAGAAAACAAACAACATTTCAAACTAGCACAGAAAATATTGGTGGTAGAAGATGAAGTGTTGTTTGCACGCGCCGTGCAAAAGCGTTTACAAAAAGCAAGTTTTGAGTGTGAGCATGCCGAAACACTGCAAGATGCCAGGGCGCTTGCTAAACAATTTAGCCCAGATTTGGTTTTGTTAGATATGCGTCTGCCCGATGGAAACGGGCTAGACTTATTAAGTGAGTTTGTGGCTAAAGGCATTACAACGATTGTAATGACGGCTTACGGTGAGGTGAGTGATGCTGTTGCAGCCATGAAGCTGGGTGCTAGCGATTACTTAAAAAAACCTATCGATTTAGAAGAGCTGTTATTAATAGTACAAAAAAACGAAAAAAACTCTGCATTAAAAACTAGTTTAGATTACGCACGCCAACGCAACACGCATGCTAGCGATGGTATTGCTTTAATTGGCGATAGCCCCGCCACGCAAAGTATACAAATGCAAATTGCACGTATTGCACAGCTTGGTCATATTACCGATGCCATTGCGCCCACCGTATTAATTTTAGGCGAAACTGGCACGGGTAAAGATGTGGCTGCACGCTTGTTACATGCTTCTTGTAGCCACGCAGATAAGCCGTTTGTGCATGTAGATTGTGCTTCACTACCCAATGAGTTAATTGAAAGTGAATTGTTTGGGCATGAAAAGGGTGCTTTTACTAACGCGGTTGCTTCTAGGGCTGGCTTAATTGAGGCCGCAGAAGATGGCACGCTGTTTTTAGATGAGATTGGTGAGTTACCGCTGTTGTTGCAAGCAAAATTACTCAGCGTGTTAGAGCGTCGTCGCGTTAGGCGCTTGGGTTCAACTAAAGAGCGTATCGTTACCGCGCGTATTATTGCGGCCACTAATCGTGATTTGCACGAAATGTCGCAAGCAGGGCGGTTTCGGTCAGACTTGTATTATCGATTAAACGTAATGACCATATCATTAGCGCCCTTACGAGAGCGCGGCAACGATATACTGCAGTTAGCCCAACATTTTATGCAGTTAACTGAAAAGCGTTACGGCTTAAGCAAGCACCAGTTTAGCCAATCTGCAATCGAATCGATGCAGCAGTACAACTGGCCAGGCAATGTGCGTGAGTTGCGTCATCAAATTAGTCGTGCAGTGTTATTAGCTAGCCAAGCTCAAATTACCACTAGTGATTTAAACTTAGCTAGCCATAATATGCTAGCAATGCCCAGCTTGAATCAAAGCCAATTAACGCTAGATGCCGCCGAAAAAAGCATGCTGCTTAATGCGCTAGAAACCACGCATAACAATGTGTCTGAAGCCGCCCGCCAATTAAGCATAACCCGCATGACTATGCGTTATCGTATGGATAAACACGGTATCGTTATCTAGCCTAAAATATTGCTTAGTATTTTAAGTCGATATTAACCAGTTTTATGCGCTTCTAAAGTTCAAGTTAGCATTCCATAAAATGACTTTATGGTTTTTGTCAGCCCACACTCGCGTGGTATTATTCTGGATTCTAAGTATTTAGATTCTGGAGTTTTGTAATGCGTATTGGTACCCCGTTAAGCCCATCTGCCACTAAAGTCATGCTGCTAGGCAGTGGCGAGCTTGGTAAAGAAGTAATTATTGCTTTGCAACGCTTTGGGGTAGAAGTCATCGCGGTAGACCGCTACGAAAACGCACCTGGGCACCAAGTTGCGCATAGAGCTTACACAATAGATATGACCGATGCAGCTGCTTTAAAAGCGCTGGTAGCCAGCGAAAAGCCGCATTTAATTGTGCCAGAAATTGAAGCACTTAATACGGATGCCTTAGCTGATATCGAGCGTGAAGGTCTAGTAACTATTATTCCCACTGTTCGCGCAGTGCAACTCACTATGAATCGCGAGGGTATTCGCAGGCTTGCTGCAGAAGAGCTTAAATTACCTGTATCAAAATATGCCTTTGCACACAGTTTTGATGAGCTGCAAGCCGCTATTGATGCAGGCATAGGTTACCCGTGTTTTATAAAACCTACTATGTCTTCATCTGGCAAAGGGCAATCGCGAGTTACCGATGCAAGCCAAGTACAAGCTGCATGGGATTATGCAGCAACGGGCGGACGTGTGAATTTAGGCGTAGTAATTGTTGAAGGCCAAATTGATTTTGAGTATGAAATTACACTGCTGACAGTGCGTGCAAAAAATGCAAGCGGTGATATCCAAACTTATTTTTGTGAGCCAATAGGCCATGTGCAAAAAAATGGTGATTATGTAGAAAGCTGGCAACCGCAGGCCATGACACCTAACGGCTTAAAAAACGCCCAACACGTTGCTAAAACCATTACTGATAGCTTAGGCGGCCTAGGGCTTTTTGGCGTAGAGCTATTCGTAAATGGCGATGCAGTATGGTTTAGCGAGGTAAGCCCACGTCCACACGATACTGGTATGGTTACCATGTGTAGCCAACGTTTAAGTGAGTTTGAGCTGCACGCCCGTGCTATTTTAGGCCTACCTGTTGATGTTAGCCTTACACAGGCAGGCGCTAGTGCCGTTATTTACGGCAAAATAGATAGTGAAAACCTTAAATACGATGGTCTGGAAGCCGCTCTGGACGTGCCTTGCAGCGAGGTTCGTTTGTTTGGTAAACCGCAGTCATTTGTTAAGCGTCGCATGGGAGTGGCGCTAGCAACTGGACAAGATACCGATGAAGCGAGAACCCGTGCTAAGCTTGCAGCCAGCCTTGTTAAGCCTAGCTGACAATATTCAGAACGATGAATTATTAATTAAAATAACTAAAAATAATTAAAAAAATGATAAACAAAATAGAAGAAGTAGGCAGTAATAAGTCTACGTTTTATGAGCTACTAGAGGGCACAGCAAAAATTAGGCAATTGGTTGAAACCTTTTATGATGTAATGGAAACCAGCCCCAAAGCCGCACCAATACGTGCGCTGCACCCTGCCGATTTAACCGCATCACGCGAAAAACTATTTATGTTTTTAACAGGTTGGACTGGCGGGCCACAATTATATATTGAGCGCTATGGACATCCTAAATTGCGACAGCGCCACATGCCATTTGCTATTGGTGAAAGTGAGCGCGATCAATGGATGTTTTGCATGATTCAAGCCATGCAGATAATGAAACTAGACGAAACGCTTATGCAAAAACTGGCCGAGCAACTGTATGGCGTGGCAGATTTTATGCGCAATAAAGCCGAATAAATTAAACTGCCTGTTTGTAAAACAGAGTAACAAAATTAGCTAAAATTATTGCGCCAAGTGTTATAGTTAAGCTAACAATAAGAATAATCAGTTAGTTTGTAGGGAGATTCTCTGTGGCTAAAAGCGGGCTCATACATAGGCTATTGTGCTTACTAAGTTTTTTATACTTAGTGATTATGTTCGTCAGCCATGCCGCTGCACAAACTTACTTTTCAGTAGCTTACTTTTCTACTGGCACAGTCTTAGAAAAAAATCTCGCCCAAGCGGTGTCAAAGCAACAGGTTTTAGCAGATAAAACTTGGTTTTCTCAGTATCACTTTTCACAAATTATACCAATCATAGCCGCGCTGGTATTAATAATACTCGTGCTGTTTGTATTAGAACGACAATTAAAAAAGCGTGTATTGCAAAAATTCTCGCTTGAAAATCAGCCCTCCCAAACATTCGCACATGACTTTAAAATTCCAACAGAAATAATTTTTATAACAAGCCTGCTATTTTTTAGCGGCATGGTAGCCGCTTTTAACTCTGCTTTATTACCTTCTTTATTACCCCAAAACCAGCTATCAGCAAGGTGGCTAGCCGCAGGTTTGTTTGCATTGGTATTAGTGGGCGGCTACTTATTAGGCAGCTTAAGGCGTAGTAGGCAAGTGGAGTTGTTAATTAGTAATCTGCAGATTCAAATTAAAAATAAACAAGTTGCCCAGACAAAACTATTGCAGGGCGAGCTGCGATTGCAGCAGCAAAATGCTAGTTTGGCGCACTTAGCTGCCATGCAGTTGAGTGATTGGCAAAATCCAGAAGCCATTTTTAGAGAAATCGCACAAGTTTCAGCAGCTGCATTAGATGTAGAGCGTGTAAGCGTATGGCGATTTAGTGAAAGTTTTAAACAACTGGAATGCATCGGTTTATATATTAAATCTAAAAATCTACATACAGTATCTAAACCCTTACAAGCGCAAGATTTACCGCAATACTTTAATCAGCTAAAACAAGGTCGCGTGATTGCCGTTAATGATGTGCACAACCATCCTGCCACAGTAGAGTTTACGCAAGAGTATTTAAAAGACAACCGTATTGGCGCCATGCTCGATGGCAGCATTTGGCTAAACAATGAAGTGATTGGTGTGATTTGCCACGAGCATGTTGATGGCGCACGCGAGTGGACGTTAGATGAGCAAAATTTTGTAGGCTCTATCACTGATTTGGCTAGGCTCACTATTGAGGGGCATATGCGCCAACAAGTTGAAGACAGTCTATCGCATCAACAAGCACACTTAGAAACCATTGTTAGAAAACGTACGGCAACCATTGAAAGTAACGCTAAGTTATTTCGATTTTTGGTTGAGCGTGCACCTGTGTCTATTTTGTACATGAATATTGCCAATGAGATTATAGAAATGAACCCAGAAGCCGAGCGCATATCTGGTTACAGTCGAGAATTTGCAATTGGTAAAACTTATAAAGATTTGTTTGGTACCGAACAAAATAAAGACCAACTGAATGCAATAGATAAACAAGTTGCTTACGGTAATAAAATTCAAGGTGAGGAAATAAGCATACGCTGTGCAGATGGAAGTAGAGCAGATTTGACCATGTCACGCAGTATGGAGTTAGATAGTGACGGCAATCCTGTCATTATTTCTATCGGCCAAGATATGAGCAAGCAAAAGGCATTAGAAGCCAATGCTAAAAAGTTGCTAGAAAGTGAAATGCGTTACAGCTATGTAGTAGAGCATGCACCTTTGCCTATATTAATGATTGATAAACAAGGTGGCATTATTGATGCAAACCCCGAAGCACAGTCTGCAGCGGGCTATAGTCGAGACGAGATGATTGGCCGAAATTTTATTGAGTTAGTAGTGGCTAAAGAATCACACAGAAAAGCTTATGCAACGGCAGCACGCGCAATGAAAGGGGAAGACTTTCGCGGTGTAGAGCTATTACTACAAAATGCCGCTGGCGAAAAAATTGAATATGAGTGCTCAATTGGTGCTGTCATGCAAAACGCAGATGACCAAGTTCAGCTGGTGGCAATTGCGCTGGATATTTCCCGTCAAAAAACCTTACAAGCATCGCTTATTACCGCACGAGAAGCTGCCGAATCAGCCGATCGCATTAAGTCGATGTTTGTGGCTTCAATGTCACACGAATTACGCACGCCGCTAAACTCAATAATTGGTTTTTTAGGCGTGGTACTACAAGGCATGTCGGGCGATTTGAATGTTAAGCAAAAAGATCAGCTAGGTCGTGCTTATCACTCGGCCAGACATTTACTGTCATTAATTACCGACGTTATCGATGTATCAAAAATTGAAGCAGGATTTTTGCAAGTGCATGTAGAAAAGTTTGAGTTAAAACCGTTGTTGACTGAAATTGAACAAGCCATTCATCATATTTTAGATGAAAAAAACTTAGATGTTACCATTGATTGCGCCGACGGCATGATGCTAGAAACTGACCGTAAACGCTTGTATCAAGTGATATTAAATGTGGTTAGTAATGCAGTTAAGTATTCTGTAAAAGGTAATGTAGATATGCGTGCCAGCATAAACAATAACTGGCTTGCCGTGAGTGTTAAAGACACGGGTATAGGTATTGGTGAAGCAGATATAGCTAAACTGTTTAGACCTTTTGAGCGCATTGATTCGCCCTTAAAAATTAAAACCTTAGGTACTGGCTTAGGCTTATATTTAACCCGTAAAATTTTGTCGCAGTTGTTAAGTGGCACTATAGAGGTACAAAGCAAGTTAGGTGAGGGTAGTACTTTTATCATTAAAGTGCCTATTAAAATAAGCAATATTGTGCAACAACCAACTGTTTCTATTCTTGATGAGTCGCACCCAGAAGCAGTTGCATTGGATAAACTTAACTTAGAGAAAATTAAGCTGGAAGATAACAAACGATGACAGTTGCGCTGATTATAGAAGATAACGAAAACAACTTAGAGTTGATACGTTTTATTTTGGAGAGTGCCAACTATAAAACGCGCTTTGCTATGACTGGGCTTGAGGGCGTGCAACAAGCGTTGACTATTCCACCAGATTTTATCATTTTAGATATACAATTGCCTGATATCAATGGCTTAGAAGTATTAAAACGTATTCGCGCGCATCCTGTCGGTAAAGATTTACCAATTATTGCCATGACATCTTATGCGATGTCTGGCGATCGCGAAAAGCTGTTAGCAGCAGGTTGTACCAGCTATATAGAAAAACCAATTGACCCAATGTTAGTCATTAAACAAATAGAACAAGCTATTGGCAAAGTTTAATAAAAAAAAGCGAGGTATTCATTGAAAGTCTTAGTCGCAGAAGATGACGAGAACTCAAGACAATTATTAGAAACCGTTTTAACTGCAAAAGGTTATGAGGTTGCTAGTTTTGACAACGGTTTAAAAGCACTGTCTTTCTTACAAACAGAAACAGTAGATCTTATTATTTCAGATATTTTAATGCCTGAAATGGATGGCTATGGTTTATGCCGCGCAATTAAGCAAAATCAAGCGTTGCAGCATATTCCGATCATTTTTTATACCGCTACTTATACGTCAGAACAAGATAAACGCTTCGCGCTATCGCTAGGGGCCACTCGGTTTTTAATCAAGCCTATGTTGATGCCTGAGTTAATGGATATTGTTAAAGAAATAATCGAGTCTGATCAGCGGCCTTCACAGCCCAAAAGCCGCGGCTTGTATCGTGGCAGCCCATTAAAGTTAGATAAACAACACGCAGACCGTGTGCGTAGTAAGCTAGATCAAAAAATAATTGAATTAAGCGAAGAAAAAGAAAAGCTTATCGCAAGCGAAGCAAGGTTTAGAGACTTTGCAGAAGCTTCAGCCGATTGGTTTTGGGAGTCTGACGAATGCTTAAAAATCAACGTGGTTTCTGGCGGGCCAAAAGGTTTAAGCTTTTATAGCTTAACGGATTTGGCTGAAGCGTGCCACAGCCATACCTCAAACGAAATGCTAAAAACTTTGCAATTGCATAAAAACTTTGCAGATTATGTGGTGCATTTTACTGACGAAATGGGCAAGCTGGTGTACTTACGCGTTTCTGGCAAGCCAGTGTTTGCAAATAATGCCAATTTTATCGGCTATAGAGGTGTGGGGCGCGATGTAAGCGAAACGGTAGCATTAAACCGCAAGGTAGAGTTTTTAGCCTCGCATGATGAATTAACTGGCTTACCAAACCGCAGTATGTTTAGGCAGCGTTTAGAATATGCCGTCAGCAAAGCTGCGCGCGAAGGCAGTCAAGTATTGCTGTTATTTTTTGATTTAGATCATTTTAAAATGGTTAATGACACGCTGGGCCATGAAGCGGGCGACCAGTTGTTAATTATGGCCACCAAACGTATTTCAGAGCGTGTGCGTGCAACCGATATATTATGTAGGCTAGGTGGTGATGAATTTGTAATGGTGATGGAAGGCGCGTCACCACAAGATGCGCATCGACTAGTTCGCGACATCATTACAGCCTTCTCTACACCGTTTGATATTCAAACGCAGAAAGTATATTGCACAGTCAGTATTGGGGTGAGCGTATATCCAGATGACACGACGGATTCTCAAACCCTGTTAGTGTATGCCGATTTAGCCATGTACCGAGCTAAACAAAATGGCCGTAACGATTTTGAGTTTTACACCACCAACCTTAACTTTATTGCACACCAATGGCTTGAGATGGAGCATGGCATTCGGCATGCTCTGAAACACGATCAGCTTTTTGTAGTGTTTCAACCTCAAGTAGAAAACACCAATAACCAGTTGGTCGGCATGGAGGTTTTATTGAGATGGCGTCATCCAGAGCGCGGCTTAATTCCACCACTAGAATTTATTAAAATTGCAGAGCAGTCTTCATTAATTAATCAAATTGGAAACTGGGTGCTTGAAGCGGCATGCAAGCAAATGCGGGCGTGGTTAGATTTAGGTTATAAAGTGCCGCGTGTATCGGTTAATATTTCTGCCCGTCATTTGCGCTCAGATGGTTTGATTAAAACACTCAATACTGTGCCAGCTAAATATGATATTGCACCTGAAATGTTATGTATTGAGATTACCGAACATGCTTTGCTTGAAGAATCTGATGTTGTTAAAACCAATATGCGCCATATTAAAGATTGCGGTTATAGCATTTCGTTAGATGATTTTGGCATGGGCCATTCATCATTGCTATACCTTAAACGCTGGGCTGTTGACGAAGTTAAAATCGACCGTACCTTCGTGGAAGGTTTGGTTAATAACGAGGAAGACCGTGTGATTGTAAAAGCCATTGTGGCTCTAGGCGATGCACTAGGTTTGAATTTGGTGGGAGAAGGGGTAGAAAATCAATTGCAAGCAGATATTTTAGCGGCCAGTGGCTGCAAAAATGTACAAGGTTACTTTTACTCACCACCCATTGATGCAAAAGAAATGGAATCTTGGCTAAAAAAATAGAGCCCAAAAGCTCTATTTTTTTGTTAATCTAATTTTTGCAATCAAGTTTTAAAGCTAGATTTTTTATTAAAAAAGTCGTTTAAACTATTTGGCAGGGCGCATGCCGCCAAGTGTTAAACCACCTAGCAAAGCTGCAACTGGAGATTTACGCGAGTTGTTTATAACGCTAGTCTGCGCACTAACAACATTAATCGTTGGCTCGTAAGGCTTATCAAACCAAGGGTCTTTAGATGGTTTACGTGTATGCTGACGTGGCTTTGCAGAGTGCCTATTTACATTTACAGGCTCGCTATCACGTTCATAGTTGGGTTTTTCACGCGTAGTTGATGCATGATTTGGTTTTGCTTTAACTTCTGCTTTTTCTTTGATTAAGGTTTTTTTAATCAATTTTTCAATTTCAGTTAAATACTTTTCCTCATCTTCACAAACTAAGGATATTGCCACACCACTAGCACCCGCGCGGCCTGTACGGCCTATGCGATGCACGTAGTCTTCTGGTGCACTTGGTATTTCGTAATTAATTACCATCGGTAGCTCGCTAATATCCAAGCCACGTGCAGCTACATCGGTTGCAACTAATACAGTAATTTTATTGGCTTTAAATGCATCAAGCGCTTCTATACGTTCTTTTTGTGACTTGTCGCCATGTATCGATTCTGCTGCTATGCCTTCTTTTTGTAAAGCGCGGCTCAGGCGGCTGGCGGTTAGTTTGGTTTTGGTAAACACAATCACTTGACTTGCAGCTTCTGCTAATAATAGTTGTGTTAAAAACGCTTGTTTATCACTGGCTGCAACTTGAAACACTTTTTGTGTCACATTGTCGTTGGTCGCGTTACTACGAGCAACTTCTACCAAAGTAGGATTGGTTAAAAAGTCATCGGCTAATTTTTTAATATCATTAGAAAAAGTAGCCGAGAACATTAAGTTTTGTCGTTGTTTTGGCAGTAAAGCTAAAATGCGTTTTAAATCAGGCATAAAGCCCATATCTAGCATTCTGTCAGCTTCATCTAATACTAAAATTTGTACTTGGCTTAAGTTAAGTGTTTTTTGCTCAACGTGATCCAGCAAACGACCTGGTGTTGCCACCAAAATTTCAATACCCGTTTTTAAATGGGGTGTTTGCGTTTTAATATCTACACCACCAAATACTACTAAACTTTTAAGCGGGGTATGTTTGGCATAAACCTTAATACTTTCTTCTACCTGAATAGCCAATTCGCGCGTAGGCGTTAAAACCAGCGCACGAATCGGATGTTTAGCAGGTGATGTACTACTACTTGCAAACGGTAACAATTTCTGCAAAATAGGCAGCGCAAATGCAGCTGTTTTACCAGTCCCTGTTTGCGCCCCTGCCATTAGATCTAAGCCTTGTAAGGCTAAAGGAATGGCTTTGGCTTGGATAGGGGTTGGCGTGGTATAGCCGGTCTCGCTAACCGCTTTTAACAGCGGCGGCGCGAGTCCTAGCCCATCAAACATTACGCTTTCAATATCTTTAGTTATCATTGTTTCCATTAGTTTAGTTTCTGATGACTTAACTTATGCAAAGCTACGCGGACGTTTTGGCGCACCGTCACCAGCATTGCGAGTAGCGCCAGCGCGGTCAACATTAGGACGGTCACTATTTGCACGTTGTGGACGTGGGTTACCAAATTTTTCACCCGTTGCAGCACGTGGTGAATCACTACGTGGTGCGTTAGAGCGAGGCGCAGAACGTGCGCCATCAGAGCGACCACCTTCAGTACGGTTAGGACGAGCACCAAAACTACCTTCTGGCTTACGTGCGTAAGGTTTTGGGGCGGCAGATCTGTCGCCAGTACTTTTGCCTGTAAAACCCTTACTTAATTCACGCGCAAACTGCATATCGGTATCTTTAGTATAGCTGCGGCTATTGCCATCTACTTCACGGGCAGGTGCGCTGCGGTTATCGTTGCTGTTGCTGGCAAAGCGCTCAACATTGCGAGCTGGGCGATCTGAGTTGCTTCTATCTGCATAGCTTGGCTTGTCGCCAAATGAGCGAGCAGGGCGTGCGCCATCATGTGTACGTTCTTTGTTGCGGTCATTAAAGCCGCCAGCGCGTGCACCATAAGATTTTTCACCTGCTGGTTTTTCGCCCATCACTCTATCGCCAAAAGTGCCACGATTGTTGTCACGTGATTGATAACCAGCACGATCGCCTGGTTTGTGTGCAGAACGCTCATTACGACCGCTTCCGTATCCACCACGCTCACTATTGCCGCCGCGTCTACCAGCTGGTGCGTCTGTCTTCATGGCACGTTTAGGTTCAAAACCTTCAATCACGGCAGCTTCTAATTTTTGGCCAGTATATTGTTCAATTTTACGTAACAAATGGCGATCCATATTAGAGGCAAATGAAATTGCAGTGCCTTTGTTGTTTGCGCGACCAGTACGACCAATACGGTGTACATAGTCTTCAGCAAACTTTGGTAAATCGTAGTTAATTACGTGTGAAATACCTTGCACATCAATACCACGAGCAGCAACATCAGTTGCTACTAAAACTTTAACATCGCCATGACGCAGTTTAGTTAAAGTGCGGTTACGTGCACCTTGTGTCATATCACCATGTAAGGCAGCTGTTTTATGGCCTGCAGCGTATAAATCTTCTGCCAGCACATCGGCGTGACGCTTGGTGCTAGTAAAAATAATCGCTTGGTTCATATCTGGCGCAATTAACAAATGCTCTAGCAATTTGTTTTTATGTGTCATGTCATCTACAAAGTGCAAACGTTGCTCAATGTTGGCATGTTTTTCTTTTTGGCCAGCAACTTGTAGCGTAATTGGATTATTTAAAAATTGTTTAGCAATATGACCAATACCATCTAACGTGGCTGAGAATAACAAGGTTTGACGCTCTTTTGGAAGAGCCTCACAAATCTTTTCAACATCTGGCATAAAGCCCATATCAAGCATACGATCTGCTTCATCTAAAATAAGCATTTGCAAACGGCTTAAATCAATGCGGCCACGTTCCATATGGTCAATAAAGCGACCAGGAGTAGCCACTAAAATATCTAATGGCTGCGATAGTAATTTATTTTGTAGTGGGTAAGGCATGCCGCCTACGATACTAACTGTGCGTGCGCGGATATATTTACCATATTTGCGTGCAGCTTCGTTTACTTGTGCGGCTAATTCACGCGTTGGGGTTAACACTAAAATACGTGGACCACGGCTATTAAGCGCATGTGGTGTAGCCAGTAAATTTAATGCTGGCAATGTAAATGCAGCGGTTTTACCAGTGCCGGTTTGGGCGCTGGCCATAATGTCGCGGCCTTCTAAGGCGTGCGGAATAGCTTGTGCTTGCACAGCTGTTGGTGTGTCGTAGCCTGCCTCAATAACAGCACGTAAAATGGTTGGGTGTAAATTTAACGATTCAAAAGACAAAGTATGTCCCTTTCTGAGTTACCACTAATTGAGTGATAACCACATAAGCAAAACAAAAAGGGCGCAAGCAAGCATATATAGGTTGAGACTATTTAATTAAAAATAGTTGTATTCAACACAAAAACGCGTAAAGCAATATTTAAAGTGGTACTTAAAAAGCTTTTTACCAGCGCACGGGCATAGCCGCTAACCAGTAAAAGATAGATTTAGGTAAATTTAAATTACTAATCTATATGATAGTTGCTTCAATATTTCACGAGCAACGATGGGTCAGGGCGATGAATTAAAGCCAGACTTATAAAGTGACTTGGCTTTAAGTTACGCGCATTATAGGCATTTATTCTGCTTTGTCAACGATTTATTCACGTAAGGCCAAAGGTTTATTGTCATTTGTGTGGTAAAATCGCGCCCTTTCAAACCAATGGCTTTATCTATGTCTACACCTAATTCTAGAAATCTGCGCAACGTCGCAATTATTGCCCACGTTGACCATGGTAAAACCACCATGGTGGATAAATTGTTACAACAAGCGGGTACTTTCGCTTCTCATCATGCTGTAGTAGAGCGCGTGATGGATAGCAACGATCTTGAAAAAGAGCGCGGCATTACAATTTTGGCCAAAAATACTGCGGTTATTTACGAAGGTACACACATTAATATTGTCGATACGCCTGGCCATGCCGACTTTGGTGGTGAAGTAGAGCGCGTATTGGGTATGGTGGATGGCGTAGTGTTATTGGTAGATGCAGTTGAAGGCCCAATGCCACAAACGCGTTTTGTAACTAAAAAAGCGTTAGCACTTGGTTTAAAACCTATTGTAGTAATTAATAAAGTTGACCGTCCTGGTGCACGTACCGATTGGGTGATTAACCACACCTTTGATTTGTTCGCTAACTTAGGCGCAACAGATGAGCAGCTAGATTTTCCAGTAGTGTACGCATCAGCCATTAACGGCTATGCCATGCTAGATATGAAAACGCCAAGTGATAATATGCGTGCGCTGTTTGACACCATTTTAAGCCACGTAAAACCGCCTGTGGGCGACCCTGAAGCGCCATTGCAATTGCAAATTTCTGCGTTAGATTACTCAACCTACACAGGCCGCTTAGGTGTTGGTCGTGTGCGCAATGGTAAAATCAAGCCAGGCCAAGCAGTCACAGTAATGAACGAAGACAAACAAATTGCTACTGGTAAAATCAACCAAGTATTAGGTTTTCAAGGCCTAGAGCGCGTGCCAGTAGAAGAAGCATTGGCGGGCGATATTGTGATTATCTCTGGTTTAGATGATATTGGTATTGGCTTCACAATTTGCGACCGCGATAGCCCAAAAGGCTTGCCACATTTAGGCGTAGATGAACCAACTTTAACAATGGACTTTATGGTGAACACATCACCACTTGCTGGTACAGAAGGCAAATTTGTTACGTCACGTCAAATTCGTGATCGTTTAACCAAAGAGTTGTTAGTTAACGTAGCCTTGCGCGTGGATGAGACCGAAGATGCGGATATTTTCCGCGTTTCTGGCCGTGGTGAGTTGCATTTAACTATTTTGCTTGAAACGATGCGTCGCGAAGGTTTTGAGATGGCTGTTGGTAAGCCAAAAGTGGTTTACCGTGAAATTAATGGTGAAAAATGTGAGCCATACGAAATTCTAACTGTTGACTTAGAAGATGAACACCAAGGTGCAGCGATGGAAGAACTTGGTCGCCGCCGTGGTGAAATGCAAAACATGGAATCTGACGGCAATGGCCGCACGCGCTTAGAATACAAAATTCCAGCACGCGGTTTAATTGGTTTTCAAGGTGAATTTTTAACCATGACGCGCGGCACAGGTTTAATGGCGCACATTTTTGATGAGTACGCACCAGTTAAAGCTGATATGCCAGGCCGTCGTAATGGCGTGTTAATTTCTGCCGAACATGGCGAAGCAGTTGCTTATGCGCTATGGAAATTGCAAGACCGCGGCAAAATGTTTGCAGTGCCTGGTGATAAGTTGTACGAAGGTATGGTAATTGGCATACACAGTCGCGATAACGATTTGATTGTTAACCCGATTAAAGGTAAGCAATTAACCAACGTTCGTTCATCTGGTACCGATGAAGCCGTGCGTTTGATTACTCCAATTGCACTGACTCTAGAATCAGCCGTAGAATTTATTGATGATGACGAGTTAGTGGAAATTACCCCAAAAACTATCCGTATTCGTAAACGTTACTTACTAGAGCATGAGCGTAAACGTTCTTTGAAGTAGTCTTTTACTTCAGTAAAAAGCCAGCGTAAGCTGGCTTTTTTATTAAGCATAATTAGGCTTAAATCGACATTTTACAGATTAATTTAGTTAAGCATCTTTATTTGGTGCTTTGCAAGGCAATATCTAAGAGCTTTGCAGGGCATTTATTTTTTGTCGTGTTAAATTGGCGTAAAAAACTGATGCAATTTCACACCTAAATTAATAACCATAACAATTTTGATTGTTAATTTACTCAACACCCTGACTTGCTAAGTAATCTTCATAATTACCTGTAAAGTCTACTATGCCATCGGCCTTAATTTCAATAATACGGGTGGCAATAGAGCTTACAAATTCCCTGTCATGGCTTACAAAGAATAAAGTACCTTTGTATTTATCTAAAGCGGTGTTTAGGGCTTCGATTGATTCCATATCCATGTGGTTTGTCGGTTCATCCATTAGCATTACGTTGGTGCGGGCTAGCATCATTTTGCCATATAGCATGCGGCCTTTTTCGCCGCCAGATAATACTTTAACGGATTTTTTAGTATCATCACCGCCAAATAACAAGCGGCCAAGCATACTGCGTACCACTTGGTCATCGTCACCTGCTTGGCGATAAAGCGTCATCCACTCAAATAAATCTTCGCCATTTTCAAACTCGTATTCGTGATCTTGCGCAAAATAACCAATGGTGGCTTTTTCTGCCCACTTAACTTCGCCGTGTTTTGGGTGTAGGTCTTTGGCTAAGCAACGTAAAAACGTGGTTTTACCAATACCGTTTTCACCAATAATCGCTACTTTTTAGACCGCCTCAAACATTAACTCAACATTATTGAATAATATTTTCTCGAAACCGTGGCTAACTTTTTTAAGCTCTACCGCATTACGGTATAGTTTTTCGCGCTCATCATATTCAAATCTAATAAACGGATATTGACGGCTAGAAGGCTTAAATTCTTTAATTTCAATTTTATCAATCTTCTTAGCGCGGCTAGTGGCTTGCTTGGCTTTAGAAGCATTGGCAGAGAAGCGGCGCACAAAGTCTTGTAATTCCGCCACCATTTGTTTCGCTTTGTCATTATCTTTGGTTGCTTGCGCGCGCGCAGCGGTGCTGGCTTCCATGTAATCATCGTAGTTACCTGGATACATAGCAATTTTGCCAAAATCCATATCGCAAGTGTGCGTACACACTTGGTTTAAAAAGTGACGGTCATGCGAAATAATTACCATGGTGCAATCACGATTATTCAGTACATCTTCTAACCAGCGAATGGTGTTAATGTCTAAGTTGTTGGTTGGCTCATCTAGCAACAAAATATCTGGGTTAGAAAATAGTGCTTGCACTAACAAAACACGCAATTTCCAGCCTGGCGCGACTGCACTCATTAAGCCTGTATGCTGCTCGATGGGAATACCCACACCAAGCAATAACTCACCAGCACGCGCCTCGGCGGTGTAGCCATCATATTCTGCAAATACACCTTCTAATTCGGCGGCACGCATGTAATCATCTTCGGTGGATTCTAAATTAGCATAGATGGCATTTTTTTCAGTGTTTGCCTGCCACATTTCTTCATGGCCCATCATGACTACGTCTAACACGCGTTGGTCTTCATAAGCAAACTGGTCTTGGTGAAGAAACGCCATACGCTCGTGGCTGTCGATAGAAATATTGCCAGCGCTGGGTATCAATTCGCCAGCTAGTACTTTCATGTAGGTCGATTTTCCACAGCCATTGGCGCCAATTAAGCCGTAACGATTATTATCGCCAAACTTAATAGAAACGTTTTCAAACAATGGCTTAGCGCCAAACTGTACGGTAATATTGTTGCTAATTAACATGTGTTGCCTTTAAATAAACTCTAAAATTAGCCATAAAGTACACGGAGCACAAAAAACTTAAAAGCTGAAAAGCAAGCATTTTTGATTTTCTCTGTGGGCTTTGTGCCCTATGTGGCTAAACTAAAACATAAAACTATTACTTAAAACTTGTTGTAGATAACGACTTCATTAAAATCGAGTTGCCCAGCGCGCGGTGAAGCTGGTTTAATGGCTTTACCTACTGTAATAAACATAGCTGGTGTGTGGTCTGCAGGCAGGTTAAGTAGTTTTGCTACTGCATCAAAATCAAAACCATCCATTGGGCAGGTGTCGTAGCCCATTTCTTTAGCAGCCAGCATAATGGTTTGCGCGGCAATGCCGCAAGAACGCATGGCTTCATCACGCTGTGCTTGGCTATTATTTTCATAATAGTGGCCAATTGCAGGCACCAAATAATCTTGCACAGGTTGCGGTGCATTAGCCCAATAGCGACTTGGCTGTTTAGCCCATGCCTGCAAATCGGCTGTTAGCACCAGTAATAACGATGCTTCTTCTACTTGTGCTTGATTCCAGCTAACAGCACGAATTTGTTGGCGTAATACAGGGTCGGTTACCACTATAAAGCGCCAGTGCTGAATATTAAAAGCCGTGGGTGATAGCATAGCGAGTGCTAATAGCTTAGCAATTTCTTGCTCGCTTAATTTGTGCTGAGTATCGTAATGTTTAATCGATCGGCGTGCGGTAATAGCTTCAATAACGTTCAAAATGTATCCTTTAATTCGTTTATTTCTAATAATATTGTATGGCAACAATTGTTAATATTTGATTGCCAGCAGGGCGTCGCCAAATCACGCTATCACCCACTTTTTGGCCAATTAAAGCTTTCGCTATAGGTGAGCCCCAACTTACTTTGTTCAATTTAATATCAGCTTCATCTTCACCCACAATTTGATAGATATGGGGTTCGCCTGCCTCATCTTCAACTGTTACCTGTGCGCCAAATAAAACGCTATCTTGTATTAAGGGTAGTTGACTCACAATTGCCGATTGTAATTTGGCAGATAAATACCGCAAATCACGGTCTATCATGGCTAATTTTTGTTTTGCTATAGCATCATCTTTATGGCTGATTAAATTTGCGCGCTCCGCTGAAAGGCTGCTTGCAAGCGCCTCAAGCTGCTTAAACCCACTAGCCGTAACATAATTGGCCTGCCCGCTTAATGGCCTTTCAGGTAAATCTGTTCCTGCGTGCTCTAAATCATCCTCTTTAACAAAGCCGCGGCTCATTGCGTATTAACGACTATTCCCACTCAATTGTTGCAGGCGGTTTACCTGAAATGTCATATACCACGCGATTAATGCCACGCACTTCGTTAATTATTCTGTTTGATACCCTACCTAGTAAATCATAAGGTAGCTCTGCCCAATGCGCCGTCATAAAGTCGCTGGTGACTACCGCACGTAAGGCCACCACGTAATCATAAGTGCGGCCATCGCCCATTACACCGACGGATTTCACTGGTAAAAATACTGCAAATGCTTGGCTGGTGAGTGCATACCAACTTTTGCCAGTTTTTTCGCATAGAGTGTTGCGCAATTCTTCAATAAAAATGGCGTCTGCGCGGCGTAATAAATCGGCAAATTCTGTTTTAACTTCACCCAAAATACGCACACCAAGGCCTGGCCCTGGAAAAGGGTGACGATAAACCATGTCAGGCGGTAGACCAAGTGCCACGCCTAATTCACGCACTTCATCTTTAAATAAATCGCGCAATGGTTCGAGTAATTTTAGGCCTAACTTTTCTGGTAAACCACCCACGTTATGGTGGCTTTTAATAGTGACAGCTTTTTTACT
>JANMNC010000068.1:0-3501 GCA_031373695.1 Methylotenera sp.
GGTAAATCGACGTTTTGCACTGATTTCAGCATTTGTCGAATCATCTCTTCAACGATATCCATGATTTCGTTTTCAGACATGAATGATGTTTCAATATCCACCTGTGTGAATTCTGGCTGACGGTCTGCACGTAAGTCTTCATCGCGGAAGCATTTGGTGATTTGAAAATAACGATCAAAACCTGACACCATCAACAATTGTTTGAACAATTGCGGTGATTGCGGCAATGCAAAAAATTGCCCTGCGTGCACACGGCTTGGCACTAAGTAATCGCGCGCACCTTCAGGGGTTGAGCGGGTTAGCATTGGTGTTTCAACTTCAATAAAGCCGTTGGTATCTAAATAATCACGCAAAGTTTTGGCTACGCGGTAACGCAACATCATGTTGCGTTGCATGGCGGGGCGACGTAAATCAATGTAGCGATGTTCGAGCCTCACCGTTTCAGTTAGATTTTCGTCATCTAGCATGAAGGGTGGTGTGAGAGATGCGTTTAAAATCTCAATTTCTGTGGCAATCATTTCTACTTCGCCAGTTGCTAAGTTAGCATTTGTTGCGCCTTCAGGGCGTGCGCGCACTTCACATACCACTCTAAGCACGTATTCACTGCGTATACTTTCGGCAATGGCAAATGCCGCTTGTGTATCTGGGTTCACCACAATTTGCGCCATGCCTTCACGGTCGCGCAAATCAATAAAAATCACACCGCCATGATCGCGGCGGCGATGCGCCCAGCCGCATAAACTAACAGTTTGGCCAATGTGGCTGCGGTTTAATTGGCCGCAATAATGTGTACGCATAGTCATAAAAAATAGATTTCGTTAAAAATGGTGTTAATCAAATAATAGCTAAAATTAAAGCGGCAATTCTCTTGTTTTGCGGTCTCTTGGTGTTACGGTACCCATGCTTATAATGTACTTCAAAGCCTCATCTACGCTCATATCTAGCTCTATCACATCGGCCCGAGGCAGCATCAGAAAAAAGCCAGAAGTGGGGTTAGGCGTTGTGGGTATGTAAACACTCACATAATCACCAACTAAGTGATTACTCACATCGCCGCCAGGTACGCCAGTTAAGAATGCAATGGTCCAACTGCCATGGCGTGGATACTGAATTAACAATGCTTTGCGAAACGCATTACCAGAATCTGAAAACAGCGTATCAGAAACCTGCTTAACGCTGGAATAAATAGTTTTTACGAATGGTACCCGTGATAAAAGCGATTCCCACAACACAATAAGCTGCTGCCCAAAGATGTTAGTTGCCACTAAACCTGTGACAAAAATGATACCTAAAGTGAGTATTGCGCCAAGACCAGGCACATGAAAACCAAACAGTTGCTTAGGCTGCCATGCCTCTGGCAGCAAGGTCAGGCTTTGATCCATGGTGTGAATTAGCGTACTAACCACCCAAATAGTAATAAATAAGGGCACTAATACTAATAAACCAGTAATAAAATATTTTTTCATGTTAACCGCGCTAATTTAATGGCTGATTTATTCAGTAGCAGGCGCTGCTGATTTGCTTGTTGTCGCTGAATCTGCAGTACTTTTAGGGGTACTGCTGATGCTAGTTTCAGCTATTTTTTCTGACTGAGATTGTGGTTTTTTATCTTTAAAATCAGTAGCGTACCAGCCGCTTCCACTGAGCTGAAAACTAGGTGCTGATAACATTTTGCTAAACGATTCCACTTGGCATTGCGGGCAGGCGATGGTGCTAGAATCGCTACTTTTACGCATGAGCTCATCTTTAAAGCCACAACTAGAACATTGAAAATCGTAAATTGGCATGGTTTTAGCTTGTAAACTTGGTTGTATTCGAAAGAATGAAATTATAACTGATGTACATATCAAATGTTTAATTGAAAATGCTTAATTAATTGTTTTAAAACAACAAGCAGTGATTAAAAATCAATAAAAAATAAACGCACTAGGTTTACGTAAATTAATAAGCTAAGATTTAATAGCTTGGGGCACAAAAATGATTATTTCAAATTTTATTAAAGCATATTTAATTAAGCTAAGCTTGCTGATTGTAAGCTTATTGCTAAGCCAAATAGCTTTTGCTACATCGGCTGGCATGATTACTTTTATTGCTGGCGAAGCCACTATTACCCATGCTGATAAAACTGTTAGTGCCGCAATTAAAAGTGCACAACTTAACTCTGGCGACACCATTGAAACACGTGATGGACGTTTGCAACTATCGCTAATAGACGGTGGCAAAGTATCGCTACAGCCCAATACCATTTATAAAATCAATAAATATGAGTTCTCTGGCAAAGAAGACGGCACTGAATATGGCTTCACCGAGTTAATTAAGGGCGGCTTACGTACTGTATCTGGCTTAATTGGCCACAAAAACCGCGATCGGTACCAATTAAAAACGTCCGTAGCCACTATTGGTATTCGCGGCACAGAGTTCACCGCTAATTTTAATGATAACCAACTTTTAATGACAACCAACCACGGCAGTGTGGACGTTTGCAATGAAGGTGGTTGCCTAAATGCTTTAACAGGTCAATCTATAATAGTTACAGGGCCTGGCGCATCACCAAAGCCAAGCGATAAAGCCGCAAAAGCGGCAGCGGCGGCACCCGTTGCGGGTAAAGCAGTATTTGCCTCTAGCGATTCAATTACAGCTTCTGGCCTACCAAGTGTGGTGGCAACAAGCTTAGCCGCTAATAATATATTGCCTGCATTAACAAACGGCCCTGGCACTATTTTATCTATTGCCGCAGAGTTTTGCGGTTGTACGCTAGCAAACGATATACGGGATGTTGGGCTTACATTTGATGGCGCTGGCAACGTTACCGATGCTAACGGCACATCACCTTTTATTGATATTAACCCTGATGTACTGACTTTTTCTAGCTTTAATAATACAGATGGAATTATTTCATGGGGGCAAGCGGCAGGCGGTAACTACAATAAAGGCGGTACCACTTTCACCATGGCTAGGTGGGATTACATTGCTGGAACTACGCCCAACCCAACAAATTTAGCCAACCTTACTGGCAATTACACTGTGTATGGCTCAACAACACCATTTTTGGTAAGCGGTGGTAGCAATACATTGGTCGGTACAGCCAACTCAGTGACTGGCAACTTTCTTTTTAATTTTACATTAAACACGTTTGCTTATAATTTAAGCGTACCGACTGCAACTGAGATATTTAATTTGGTAGGCAGCGGAAGTAGCTTAAATGCTAGTAATCCTGATTTTAAATCAGCGGGCACTGTTACCAGCACTGGCTCTGGCTGTTTAACTGGTTGCAGCGGTGCATTGCAAGGTAACAAACTTATTCAAGGTTCATTTTTTGGCGCTAATGGTGAGCGAGTGGGCGTGCAATATGGCATTGATGCCCCAGGCTTGAACGGCGCCATTTATGGTGGTGCCGTTTTAAAATAAATTTAATAGTTAGCGAAAAGCCCGCAATTGCGGGCTTTTTTAATTTACAAAACACTAGACTATTTGCAAGTTAAAACAGTTATCTGGGCTTAG
>JANMNC010000163.1:0-3689 GCA_031373695.1 Methylotenera sp.
GCCTTAGGTGTTGGCTTAGCTTGGTTTTTTTATATTAAGCGCCCAGATATCCCAGTGAGTATTCAACAAAAATTTAGCCTTATTAACCAAATTTTAGAAAATAAATACGGATTTGATCGCTTTAACGAGCGGGTGTTTGCGGGCGGCGCACGTTTGTTGGGTCAAAAATTATGGCAAATTGGCGATGTGCAATTAATAGATGGCGCCATAGTAAATGGCACTGCTAGGCTAGTTGGGCGTATTTCAGGTGTCATTCGGCAATTGCAATCGGGATTAATTTATCACTATGCATTCGCCATGATTATTGGCGTATTTTTGTTTTTAACCTTTTTTATAAAAATTAATTAAATGTTGCAGACCAGTATTTTAAATTACCCAGTGCTAAGCCTGTCTATCTGGCTGCCAATATTAGCGGGCATTGTAGTGTTGCTACTTGGTGCCGACAATAAAGCTAACTTTACGCGCTGGCTGGCATTGGCTGGTAGCCTTGCTGCTTTCCTTGTCACGCTGCCGCTTTATACCCAGTTTAATTATGCAGATGGTGGTTTTCAATTTCAGGAAATGGCCCGCTGGATTCCAGCATTTAATGTGAATTATCATTTGGGTGCAGATGGTATCGCCGTACCGTTAATCTTGTTGACTAGTTTTACTACAGTAATTGTGGTAATTGCTGCTTGGGAGGTTATTACCAATAATATTGCACAATATATGGCCGCTTTTTTGATTATGAGCGGTTTAATGATAGGTGTATTTAGTGCGCTGGATGGCCTGCTTTATTATGTGTTTTGGGAGGCGATGCTAATACCCATGTTTTTGGTGATTGGTATTTGGGGTGGCCAAAATCGTGTATACGCAACTATTAAGTTTTTCTTGTATACCTTGCTGGGCTCGCTGCTCATGTTGGTGGCTTTTATTTATTTGTATCATCAAACTGGTAGCTTTGAAATTGTTGATTACTATCAATTACCTTTACCATTAAATGTGCAAATATTGATTTTTATGGCATTTTTTATGGCGTTTGCGGTAAAAATCCCTATGTGGCCAGTGCATACCTGGTTGCCTGATGCACACGTAGAGGCGCCCACTGGCGGCTCTGTGGTGCTGGCGGCTATTATGCTAAAACTTGGTGGCTATAGTTTTTTACGCTTCGCTATGCCTATTGCGCCCGATGCGGCTCATTATTTATCCAGCTTTATGATTACCTTATCGCTAATCGCGATTGTATATATTGCTTTTGTGGCTTTGGTGCAGCAGGACATGAAAAAACTTATTGCCTACTCATCTATCTCGCATATGGGCTTTGTGACACTCGGCTTTTTTATATTTAGCCAACTAGGGCTAGAAGGCGCCATTGTGCAAATGATTTCACATGGTTTTATTTCAGCCGCTATGTTTTTGTGTGTAGGCGTTTTGTACGATCGTATGCATAGCCGCAACATTGCCGATTATGGTGGCGTAGTAAACACCATGCCAACCTTTGCTGCATTTGCAGTTCTGTTTGCTATGGCTAATACTGGCCTGCCTGGAACATCTGGCTTTGTGGGTGAGTTTATGGTGATTTTGGCAGCCGTTAAATACAACTTTTGGGTGGCGTTTTTAGCTGCAACTACCTTGATATTTGGAGCGGCTTATACGTTGTGGATGGTTAAGCGCGTTTTTTATGGTGAAATCGCTAATCAACAGGTGGCAGAATTGACTGATATTAATAAGCGAGAGTTTTTAATATTAGGTGTTTTGGCCTTAATGGTAATTGGCTTTGGCGTTTACCCTAAACCAATTACAGACTTTACTCAAGCCACTGCAACCCAATTTTTAAATCATATGGCAATTAGCAAGCTGCCAGTGGCTGGCTTATAAATCATGGAAAATATACAAATAGATTTGATTACAATATTGCCAGAAATTATTGTGCTATGCATGGCGATGGCCATTTTGTTAGCGGGATTGTTTTTAAAGCCTAGTAACCAGATTATGTTGTACGGATTGGCGCAGTTAACCTTAGTTGTTGCCGCCTACTCTACAATTAGTAGCTATACACCAGCGGTGGGCTATGCGTTTACAGGCACGTTTGTAGATGACACACTAAGCGATGTATTGAAGCTAATGATGTATCTAGGCACCTCTGTTATGTTTGTATATACCCGCCAATATATGCAGCTACGCAAGCTGTTTAGAGGTGAGTATTACGCGCTGGTGTTGTTTGCAATGCTAGGTATGATGATTATGATGTCTGGCCAGAGCATGCTGACTATATATATGGGCTTAGAGCTGCTTTCTCTATGCCTATATTCATTGGTTGCACTAGATCGTGATAACCCAAAATCTTCTGAAGCAGCTATGAAATACTTTGTGCTTGGTGCGTTAGCTTCTGGCATGTTGCTATATGGTATGAGCATGATTTATGGCGTAACAGGCAGCTTAAATATTAACGAAATATCGAATACTCTTTTGCAGGGCGCAGCAAACCATAATGTATTAACTCTAGGCTTGGTATTTATCGTCGCTGGGTTAGCATTTAAATTTGGCGCTGTACCTTTTCAAATGTGGGTGCCAGATGTTTATCAAGGCTCGCCCACTAGTATTACACTGTTAATTGGGTCTGTACCCAAATTTGCAGCATTTGCAATCACTATAAGACTGCTAGCACAGGGCCTGCAAGGCTTAGCCACTGATTGGCAAGATATGCTATTGATTATGGCGATATTATCAATTGCTATTGGAAACTTTGCGGCTATTGCACAAACCAATTTAAAACGTATGTTGGCTTATTCCACAATCTCGCATATTGGCTTTTTGTTGTTTGGGCTAATGAGCGGAAATTTAAATGGTTACGCCTCAAGTATGTTTTACATTACAGCTTATGTGTTAATGACATTAGCAGGTTTTGGCATGATTTTACTGTTAAGTCGCCAGGGTTTTGAATCTGAAAACTTAGAAGACTTAAAAGGGCTTAATCAGCGTAGCCCATGGGCCGCGTTTCTAATGCTTATTACCATGTTCAGTATGGCAGGCGTGCCGCCGACCATTGGGTTCTATGCAAAATTTACTGTGTTACAAGCGGCGCTGCAGGCAGGCTATTTATGGGCAGTAGTATTTGCAGTATTAATGGCAGCTATTGGCGCATTTTACTATTTGCGCATCGTTAAATTAATGTATTTTGATGCACCTAAAGATCAAACATTAATAAACGCACCTATCGATATGCAATTAGTATTGAGTGTTAACGCGGTTGCGTTGTTAGCACTAGGTCTATTGCCACAAACGCTTATGCAGATTTGTGGCGTAGCTATTTCTAGAAGCTTGCAATAGCATTTAAAGCGACTCAATTGGCAACGTTAAATTGCGCACTTACATTAAGTTTTAACTGAATTAACAAATGACACAAATTACAATTTTATTGCTTGCGCTGGTGGCTGCTAATTTGCCATGGATTTCAAATAAGCTATTTCATTTAATACCCTTAAAAAATACACCTAAAAATCTAGCTTGGTGCCTGTTAGAGCTAATAGTTTCATATATTGTTATTGGCACTATTGCGCTGTATGCAGAACACGCAACGCTAGGACAAAACGCCCCTCAAGCTTGGGAGTTTTATGCAGTTACATTTAGCTTGTTTTTAGTATTTGCATTTCCAGGTTTTGTTTATAAGATATTGTGGCGAAAATAAAAAAACCCGCTAAGCGGGTTTT
>JANMNC010000166.1:0-7694 GCA_031373695.1 Methylotenera sp.
GGTGGTTATGTAAAATTTGGTTGTTAAATTAGGCCTTCTAACAATTGCACATGCACCATTTCACCAGCTGCACAATTACCTACTGTGTCATCTAACACAATAAAACAATTAGCAGCGCTCATGCTGCTTAGTACGCCAGAACCCTGATTTGGCAGCGGTTTTACTTTCCAAACACCGCCAGATTCTTCTAAAATACCTCTTTGAAACTCGGTGCGCCCAGTGGCTTTTTTAATGGGTTCTGTACATTCCACTTTAAACATTGGCACAGGCTTGGGTGAGCTGCCCATTAAGTAAATAAGCGCCTCGCGTACAAATTGGTAAAACGTCACCATGGCAGAAACGGGGTTGCCAGGCAAACCAAAGTAATGCGCACCAGTCATGTTGCTCAAGCCAACTCTGCCATAAGCGAGTGGGCGCCCTGGTTTCATATTGATTTTCCAAAATAGCACTTGACCATGCTTGGCAAGCAAGCTCTTCATGTAATCTGCTTCACCTACTGAAACGCCGCCGCTGGTAATCACCACATCATGTTCACTGGCAGCTTTTAGTAATGTCGCCTCCAGTAAATCGGGCTTATCTGGCACCACGCCTAAATCGCTTATCAGCACTCCAAGCCTGCTTAACATGCCAAAAATGGTATAGCGATTGCTGTCATAAATTTGACCTGTTAAAAGTGGATTGCCAACACCAACCAACTCATCGCCCGTGCTAAAAAACGCCACTTTTAATGGGCGGTAAGCCTGCACCTTAGCAATGCCCAACGATGCCACTAAGCCTAAATCGGCAGGGCGCATCATGTGGCCGCTAGCTAAAACTACTTGCCCAGTTTTTAAATCCTCCCCAGCTAAGCGCACATTTGCACCTTTTTTTGGTTCTTCTAGCAAGGTGATGCAATCGCTTTTTATCACGATTCGTTCTTGCATCACTACAGTATCGGCGCCATTGGGTATTACCGCACCCGTCATAATTTTTACGCACTCGCCAGCTTTAACGTTACCCGTAAAAGCCTTGCCAGCAAAAGCGGTGCCAATAATTTTAATTATTTTTGCACCTTCAGAAAACTTAAACGCATAGCCATCCATTGCTGAATTATTGTGGTTTGGCACATTGCTGGGCGAAACAATATCTGCAGCCAAAATGCGTCCTAAACTTTGCATTACAGGCACAGTTTCAATCTCAATTACGGGGTTTAAAAATTGTTTAATATATTGCCGCGCATGTGTAACAGACATGGCATTTGGGTCGTAATCATCCATGCAACTGGGGTCGGCAACTAGCTGGTTTAATGTGGTTTTAGTCATTTGTGCATGATATTTTTAATAATAAAATCTGCAATTTGTTTGGTGTTATTTAAGTCTAGCACAGGCACTGGCAAATCTAGCTCTAAAGTAGTATCGCTAGCAACCGCATAGATACAAGGTGATGCAAGCTCATGATGTGAGTTTAAGAGAGGGTGCCCTGGGGTATTGGTTTGCAAGGCAGCTAATAATGGCATATTTAAGCTCGGCCTATGCACTTCAATTTTTGGAATTGCTGCATTTTTAAAGCCTTCAACCAAAATTAAATCGGCATAGCTGGGGTTTATTTGCGGTATTAAATCGTCTAAATTCGGCTCGGCTGCTATTTCGGTCATCAATGCCCAACGCTTGTTAGATGCGATTAAGGTTTGTATCGCGCCTGCCTCGCGAATGTTGTAACTATCTTTGCCTTTGTGGTCAATATCAAACGCGTGATGCGCATGTTTGATTACCGAAACGCGTATTTCGCGGCTTGTAAACTCAGCAATAAGTTTGGTAATAAGCGTGGTTTTACCTGCATTGCTGCCAGCCGCTACAATGCCCACAATAGGTATAGATTTATGCATGGCGCAATTTTAATTCTAAAGCGGCCAAATCTTCAAAGCTATTTAGGTTAACAAAAGCCTCACTACAATCACTAAAATCTACTTCAGTATATTGTTGACTTTTTTGCCATGCGCTCACGCGGCGTTCGCCACTTTTTATATAGGCAACTAGGCTAGGCAATACGCTTTTTTTCATCAAACAAAATACTGGATGCGCATCGCCATTGCTGCTGGCAACTGCAATATCGGCGTTATTTTTACCTAAAGCTGACAACAAGCGTTGTGCTAAATCCAGCGGTAACAGAGGAGAATCGCAGGGCACGGTTAATACGTATTCGTGCTTGGCGTGTTGTAAACCTAAGCTGATACCAGCTAAAGGGCCTATATAGTCTTCGTTTGAATCTGGCAAAACAGCTAGACCAAAAGTTTGATATTGTGCAATTTCACGATTAGCGTTGATGATTACTTCATCTGCTTGAGGTGTTAATCGGTTAATCACGTGTTGAATCAACGGCGTATTTTGCAGGGCCACCAAGCCCTTTTCAATGCCGCCCATGCGTGTTGCGCGTCCGCCTGAAAGAATAATGCCCGATATTGCCAATTTAAAATTAGCCGCCAGTATGCGACATAAACCTTATCACAGCGGGTTCTGCACGGCGTAAATCAAAATCGTGGCCTTTGGGTTTAACGGCCATGCTGCCCAAAATAGCGGCAATTAAGGGTGCGTCATCGTTAGGGTGGTTTCTTAATAATGGCATCAGCTCAACTTTATCTTCTTGCCCTAAGCATAAATACAATTCGCCTTTGCAGGTAATGCGTACGCGGTTGCAGCTTTCACAAAAGTTATGGCTGTGTGGCGAAATAAAGCCAATTTTTGTACTAGTGTTTGTTACGCGCCAATAACGTGCAGGGCCGCCTGTAGTCTCGGCGCTGGGTAGTAGTGACATGTTTTTTTTAGAAAAGTGACTTTGTAATAATTTTAGCGTGTCAGCATTACTGACAAAAGTACTAGTCCGCTGGTGGTCAACTTCGCCCAGCGGCATTTCTTCAATAAAGCTGATATCAATTTTTTGGTCGATGGCAAACTTTACTAAATCGATGGCTTCATCATCGTTGCTGCCACGCATTAATACGGTGTTTATTTTAATGCCCTCAAAACCCGCATGGATACTTGCTTGCAGGCCATTTAATACTTGCTCGAGATTGCCTGTGCGTGTAATTTTTTTAAATCGTTCAGGTTTTAGGCTGTCGATTGAAATATTGATGCGTTTAACGCCCGCTTTTTTAAGTGCATCAGCTTGTTTTTCTAATTGGCTGCCGTTGGTAGTAAGCACTAACTCTTTTAAGTTGTCTAGCTTGCCTACCTCTTCAAATAGCCACAGTGCATTTTTGCGCACTAGCGGTTCTCCTCCCGTAATGCGCACTTTGCTTACACCTAAATCAACAAATATTTTGACTAATCTCGCGCACTCTTCAAGGCTTAATACTTCATCGCGCGGCAAAAATGTCATGTCCTCACTCATGCAATATACGCAGCGGAAATCGCATCTATCTGTAATAGATAGCCGAATATAATCGACTGTGCGACCAAATTGGTCAACGAGTTTTGTATTAGTTTGCATGATTCAATTCCATCATTCAATTTTAAGTCTTATGTGCTTAGAGCACAATTAATACATTTTTTTCGACACCTTTTAAGTGAGTAAGTGCAATTTGTATATAACTAAAAGTTATTTAAATATAATTACAAATTCTTTTTAATTATTAAAAGGCTTTGTTAAAGTGCGTACATTCTTTAAACAAGCTGTTAAACAAATGAGCCTTTACAAACAACAATCGCCAGAAATAAATGATGTAACAATGCAAGCTGTAGTGCATGCAATTGCTTCGGTACAACAGCTTGGCTTTGGTTCAATAGAAATAACTGTGCACGAAGGTAGAATTACTCAAATTGAAAAGCGAGAAAAACTTAGAGTAGCCCAACATAAGTTTGAGAAAAAATAAATCTGTCTACCAGCCTGCAAAATTAAACCAGGCGGCGACTAAAAAGTAGATTGAACTGTAATGGACAGCCAGGATGCAGTTTCAAACAAATAGGAAAAAAGATGCAACAGAAAAAACAATTAATCAGAAAAAGGCTAGTTCAAATATTGCTGGCTAATGGTATTTTACTGAATACACAATCGGCATTTGCTGAAGATGCTGTTCATTATGAAATTGACAAAGCACCAGCCAAATTAACGCAACCAGAAGTTACCGCTGAAGACGCTGTACAAGCCGAAAAAATCAAAGCCCGTTTGGCCGAAATTGCAGCAGAAGCAAAAGCTGCGGCTAAACAGGCAAACGGCTACTACGTAGAGCGAAAAAGTTATGGTACAGGCCGTGAAACTGAGCCGCCACGCTATGTTAAACAGCTCAATAAAACTTGGCTGGGTGAATATGACACCTTTGCCGATATTGACTGGTTAGATGTTGGTTTAGAGCATCGCTTTCGCTACGAATCGCGTGACAATGATTTTAGACGCGCCCGCGACAGTATCGATGAGCCATTTTTGCACCGCACACGTGCTTATGTGGCGGTTAAAAATATCTTAGACCCGCTACGTTTTACCTTAGAAGTATCGGATGCAAGACGTAACCACAGCCAATTTACGCGTGAAGATGACACACGTGATATTAACTATGCAGAGCCGCTGCAGGCGTATTTAGAGCTGTATTTTAAACAAACACCACTAGGCAAAGATGACTTAGGCAATGACCGACCGATTAGCGTTAAAGCAGGCCGTATGGCGTTTGAGCAACTTGATCGCCGTTTAATTGCGCGAAATGAATGGCGCAACTCGACCAATACGTTTCAAGGTGTACGCGCTAATATTGGTCAGCAAAAAAATGATTGGTCTTTAGAATTATTAGCGCTTAAGCCTGTGCAGCGTTTTACGACTGAGTTAGATGAAGTGGATCACTCGCAAGATTTTTACGGTGTGATTGGTGATTGGAGACGTTGGTCGGAATACGTGACGATATCGCCATATTATTTAGCACTAAAGCAAGATGGCGGTAAAGTTAAATTTGACGCCAACGGCAAGGCTGCGTTGGCTAATACTAAAATTGATCGTGAAATTCACACTGCTGGCGTTCGCGCTTATGGCGTAGTGGGTAAATCGGGTTGGGATTATGACGTTAACTATGCCAAACAATGGGGCGAGCAAGAGCGTCGCGCCAATAACGGCAACTTTATTGCAGACTTAGATCATGATGCCTATGCTTATAATTTAGAAGCAGGTTATACATTTAATCACGCGTGGAAACCGCGATTGAGTGCTAGTTATGGTTTTGCCAGCGGCGATAAAAACCAAACGGATACTGGCAATGAGCGGTTTGAACGCTTATTTGGTTTCGCGCGCCCTTGGTCTAATAACGATTACTTTCAAATGGAAAATATCAGCGCGCCAAAAGTCCGCGCAGAGTTTGAGCCGCAGCTTTCATGGCTACCAGGCTTAAAAGTAGATACTGGTTACAGCTGGTATCGTTTAGATAGCGATAGAGATCGTTGGAACAGCGCCAACCTGCGTGATGCAACAGGCAGAAGTGGCAAAGACGTTGGCGAAGAGGTGGATGTACGTGCTCGTTTTCCTGTTAATAAATATGTGTCAGCAAATATCGGCTATGCGCATTTTTGGGCAGGTGATTTTACCAAAACTACTTCACAGTTAATTGATGCAGAGCGTAGAGAAGATTCTGACTTCTTATATGTGGAGCTGACTGTGGGCGCATTTTAATTAGAGCAGGTCAATTAACTAATCACAAATAACTAACCAATTAGCATGCCGGAACAATTTTCATATTGATCAGGCAATAGACAAACTCACTCAAAATTTAGGAAATAAGCAAATGAAAAAATTTAATTTAAAAGTAATTGTGGCCAGTATTGCGTTAATCGCGCCATTGGTAGCGGTACCACTAACGGTAAGCGCTAAAGATATTACCTTACTCAATGTTTCGTACGACCCAACGCGTGAGCTTTACCAAGATTTTAACGCAGCTTTTAGTAAGTATTGGCTGGCTAAAACGGGCGATAAAGTCACTATTAGAGCCTCTCATGGCGGCTCTGGCAAACAAGCGCGTGCCATTATTGATGGCCTAGATGCTGATGTGGCAACACTAGCCTTGGCTTACGATGTTGATCAACTCGCTGAAAAAGCTAAGCTAATCCCCAAAGATTGGCAAAAACGCTTACCGCACAACAGTTCACCTTACACCTCAACCATTGTTTTACTGGTGCGTAAAGGCAATCCAAAAAATATTAAAGACTGGGATGACCTAGTAAAGCCAGGTGTTTCTGTGATTACGCCAAACCCAAAAACTTCAGGTGGCGCACGCTGGAACTACTTAGCAGCTTGGGCGTTTGCACAGAAAAAATATGGTAATGATGAAGCAAAAACGAAAGAGTTCGTGGGTAAATTATTGAAAAATGTACCAGTACTAGACACAGGCGCACGTGGCTCAACCACTACTTTTGTTGAGCGTGGTATTGGCGATGTATTGCTCGCTTGGGAAAACGAAGCATTTTTAGCGCAAAAAGAGTTGGGCCAAAAAGATGGTGGAAAGTCACAGTTTGAAATTATTGTGCCTTCACTTTCAATTTTGGCCGAGCCGCCAGTAACAGTGGTGGATAAATTTGCTAAAAAACATGGCACCGAATTAGTGGCAAAGGCTTATTTAGACTATCTATACACTGAAGAAGGCCAAGAAATTGCAGCTAAAAATTACTACCGTCCAACTTTAGAAGCAGTGGCTAAAAAATATGAAAGCCAGTTTCCTAAAGTTAATTTAATCAAAATTGACGAAGCGTTTGGTGGTTGGGCAAAAGCTCAAAAAACGCACTTTTCTGATGGAGGTACTTTTGACCAAATATATCAAAAGTAGTTAAAACATGAATAAAGCAATTTATGCAATCCAATACCCAACCAACACCCAATTATTGGGCTTAAGCCCAAGCAATATTAAAGGAGAAAAAGTCATGGCATTAATAGCAGTCAATGTGCGTAACCAGTTACGCGGAATCATTAAAACAGTGGTTTGGGGCGATGTAGTCTCAGAAATTGAGGTGGAAACAAGCGCAGGTATCGTCACTTCGGTGATTACTACTCGCTCAATTAAAGAGCTAAAGTTGGAAATCGGTAGTGAGGTTTTGGCTTTGATTAAAGCCACTGATGTGTCGATTGCGAAGGTTTAGCAAACCCAACATTTAAACATTCAGGCAGTACATTTATGTGGCTGCCTGAATATTAAAAAGTAAATAATATGCGCTCAAAACAAAACAAAAACCTTAGTAAAAATATCTTGCCAGGCTTTAACTTAACGCTGGGCTATGCTTTGTTTTATTTAAGTTTAATTGTGTTAATTCTGCTTTCGGCGGTATTTATCAAAACATTCACACTCACTTGGCCAGAGTTTGTTACTGCAGTGGCATCGCCTAGAGTAGTGGCTTCATATAAACTGACTTTTGGAGCATCTTTTATTGCGGCACTTATTAACCTGGTGTTTGGCTTGCTTACCGCATGGGTGCTTACGCGCTACCATTTTTTTGGCAAAAAGTTTATTGACGCATTTGTGGATTTTCCGTTTGCCTTGCCAACCGCTGTGGCTGGCATTGCGCTTTCAGCCATTTATGCCACCAACGGCTGGGTGGGCAGTCTGCTAGAACCGCTGGGCATTAAAGTGGCTTATACGCCACTAGGTGTGATTGTGGCGCTAACGTTTATTGGCCTGCCATTTGTGGTGCGCACCGTGCAACCAGTGTTAGAAGATTTAGGCGCAGAAGTTGAAGAGGCGGCAGCAAGTTTGGGCG
>JANMNC010000177.1:0-1617 GCA_031373695.1 Methylotenera sp.
TGAAGATAAGCACGCTACAGATAAAGATGCTGGAAAAATGACCTATGGCGGTTACTCAAGCCAAATAGTGGTTGATGAGCATTTTGTATTACATATATCAGATAAGTTAGATTTGGCAGCAGTAGCGCCTTTATTGTGTGCTGGCATTACGACTTATTCGCCACTAAAACATTGGAAGGTAGGCCCTGGTAGCAAAGTGGGTATTGTTGGTTTAGGCGGCCTTGGGCATATGGCTGTAAAACTAGCGCATGCAATGGGTGCGCACGTGGTGTTATTTACTACTTCAAGCAATAAAGTAGAGGATGCTAAACGATTAGGCGCACATGAAGTAGTCATATCGAAAAATTCAGACGAAATGAAAGCGCACCTTAAAAGCTTTGATTTTATTTTAAACACAGTTGCCGCATCACATAACTTAGATGTATTTACTGAGCTATTAAAACGTGACGGCACCATGTGCTTAAACGGTGTGCCAGAACATTCGCACCCGTCACCCAGCTTATTTAATTTAATATTCAAGCGCAGACAAATTGCAGGCTCACTCATTGGTGGTATTAAAGAAACCCAAGAAATGCTGGATTTTTGTGCAGAGCATAATATTACCTCTGACATTGAAATTATCGCGATGAAAGATATTAACCAAGCTTACGAGCGCATGATTAAAGGCGATGTGAAGTATCGCTTTGTGATTGATATGGCAACGCTATAAAGTTGTAAGACACACGATTGCAGAGAATATTTTTACACCTCAATAAATCAACTAACCTGCGTAAACTTAAGGCAAGTGCTTAATTGATACTTTGGCGGTTAAATAAAAAAGGCTGATATCCATATGGAATCAGCCTTTTTATTATATGGTGCGCCCAAAGAGATTCGAACTCCTGACCCCTTGGTTCGTAGCCAAGTACTCTATCCAGCTGAGCTATGGGCGCATTGTTGTCTTGTTTTAATTGTTGCTTAAAAACTTAACAGTATTATACCTCAAATGATGAGGTTTTTGGCGGAGAACGAGGGATTCTATCGTCTCCTATGGAAATCAACTACTTATCATTGCAGTGGTGTTACACCTGTATTAATAAAGTGTAACAAGGTGCGCATATTACATTACTTCACTAAAGTAGTCATCTATTTATAACTAAGTATTTTTGCTTATGCTCTACTCGCAGAGGGTCTAGGAATGCCATCTACCATGATAACTCTAGGAGCTGGTTGGGGAGTTTCGTTAACCAACCTAGTAAATTTTTCGAGTCTAGCTTCGGATGCTCCACCATTATGTATAACTAGGTAAAAGCCAGTAAGTGTACCTTCTGCTTCTTGATAGGCTGGAAGTTGCTTAGTAAACCCATGTTCTAGCTGTTTGTTGCTTGTTAGCTTAATTTCCACTAACACTTTTGCATTAAAACCACGACTTATTTTGAAGTCGACTGGGCCACGTCCGCTATTTGCTTCAGGTGATAGGTCAAGATTATTCTGTTTGCAATAACCATATGCAATTGCATAAAAAATCTTTTGCGCTGCTGATTCATGCTTAGGTTTTCCATTATCGTATAGTAATTCGCATAATTGCCCATCTTCAATTAAATGCCTAAATTGCTCACAAATCTCCTCTACAACGTT
>JANMNC010000180.1:0-17460 GCA_031373695.1 Methylotenera sp.
TGGCGCGGTGCGCGATGCCATCACTGGCAACTTTACTATTATGGGCCGTATTGATGACGTGTTGAATGTTTCTGGGCACAGATTAGGCACCATGGAAATTGAATCTGCCCTCGTATCTAACCCATTGGTGGCTGAGGCCGCAGTGGTGGGCAAACCGCACGATATTAAAGGTGAATCAGTCGTCGCTTATGTGGTGCTAAAAGGCGCACGGCCTACTGGGGACGAAGCAAAAAAAATCGTCGAAAATCTACGTAACTGGGTCGGCAAAGAAATTGGTCCTATCGCCAAACCTGATGAAATTCGATTTGGGGATAATCTACCCAAAACACGCAGCGGCAAGATTATGCGCAGACTGTTACGTTCATTAGCAAAAGGCGAAGAAATCACTTCGGATATTTCAACGCTGGATAACCCTGCGATTTTGGAGCAGTTGAAGGAAGTGGTTAAGTAAATAGTTGTTTTATAAGCTCAGAAAACATGTACCAAAATACATGTTTTCCTATCCATAAACAAAAGCTGTTAAAAAAGCTTATAAATTTTCCTTTAGATTTTTGTATCATCATGCGTCCTCAGTAAAAAATGCAAACATTACGCACTTTTTCAAACTCCATGAGGTACTATTTAAATCTCAAAAATAAGTCAGCCTGCGATCTGAGTTAAATGAGTTAAAATGTCGTATTGTCAATTTAAAAACATTAAGTAGCCTGCCTTAGTTATGTCTTTAGCTCAAGAAATCTCCCGCCGCCGTACTTTCGCCATTATTTCGCACCCCGATGCAGGTAAAACAACGCTGACCGAAAAGCTTCTATGGTTCGGTGGTGCAATTCAGGTGGCGGGTGAAGTGCGTGGGCGCAAGGCATCACGACATGCCACATCTGATTGGATGGAGCTTGAAAAGCAACGCGGTATTTCGGTTACCTCATCTGTCATGCAGTTTCCTTATCGTGAACACATGGTAAATTTGCTAGACACACCTGGCCATGATGACTTCTCTGAAGATACTTATCGCACATTAACGGCGGTGGATTCGGCGGTGATGGTAATTGATGCGGTGAATGGTGTGGAAGCGCAAACCATTAAGCTACTAAACGTGTGCCGCATGCGCGATACGCCAATTATTACCTTTATTAACAAGCTAGACCGCGAAAGCCGCGAGCCGATTGAGCTGCTAGACGAAATTGAAACCACGCTAGGCATGGAATGCGCGCCGATGACTTGGCCAATTGGCATGGGTAAAGGCTTTCGTGGTGTTTACAACCTATATACTGATACCATTTCATTTTTTGACCCGCGTGCCGATAAAGGCACATCAGAAACGATTAAAGGCTTAGATAACCCACGTTTAGATGAATTATTAGGTAAAGTGGCAGCCGATTTGCGTGTGGACATAGAATTAGTGCGCGGCGCATCACATACGTTTGATGCAGAGCGCTTTTTAGGCGGCAAGCAAACACCTGTATTTTTTGGCTCAGCCATTAATAACTTTGGTGTGCAATCATTATTAGATGCTGTGGTTGAGCTATCGCCTGCGCCATTAGCTAGAAATTCTGCAACAAGATTAGTTGCACCTGATGAGCCTAAATTTTCAGGTTTTATCTTTAAAATTCAAGCCAATATGGACCCCAAACACCGCGATCGTATTGCCTTTTTGCGCGTTTGCTCTGGTCGATTTGAGCGTGGCATGAAAATTAAACAGGTTTCTACAGGCAAGTTTATGGCGGTGAACAATGCGATTACTTTTATGGCGCAAGACCGTACCACCATGGACGAAGCGTATTCTGGCGACATTATCGGTATACCTAATCACGGCACCATTAAAGTGGGCGATACATTTACCGAGAACGAAGCGCTAAAATTCACAGGCATACCATCGTTTGCACCAGAGTTTTTCCGCCGTGCGCGCATTAAAAACCCCATGAAAATGAAGCAATTGCAAATTGGCCTAAAACAACTTTCAGAAGAAGGTGCGGCGCAGCTATTCAGGCCATTATTAAGCAACGACTTAATTTTAGGCGCTGTCGGCATGCTGCAGTTTGAAGTGGTCGCACACCGCTTAGAGCACGAATACAGTGTGGACATGGTGTTTGAACCATATGATTGCTATACCGCGCGCTGGCTGCGTGGTAGCGATGCCGATTTAAAAGCCATCGCTGATAAATATGGCTTTAACGTAGGGCTAGATGGCGCAGATAATTACGTTTACCTTGCGCCTAACCGTGTCAATTTACAGATGGCACAAGAGCGCTACCCAGACATTGAGTTTTTAGCGACTAGAGAAATTAGTTAATTATTGTTAATTTAAGAAGCTTGTATAGAAGCTGAAGCCGCTGGAGGATTTGCCATTAAGTGCGCTAATCTTTCGATCAGTTTATCTGCAACTGTGCGGCCGTTTCTAGAGTCTCTAATTGCCATATGCCAACGCGGAATAGCAGACTTTAGCTCTTTAGTATTTTGTACCATAGCAATTTTCTGCTCAATATCGCGGCTCATTAAGCCCAGTTGCAACTGTGCTTCTTCTATTAAAAATGTTTTGATGAACACAAGATGGTCTTGCGAAAGCTGTACTTCTGTTTGGTTTTTATTATAACCATCATTGTGACTTTTAACTTGGTGAGGGGTATTTGCGTTAACGACATAACCTAGCTTTTCTAAATCAACCAGCATTTCAACTACTGAGTTCGAGTTAAAAACTTTTGCAATTTCAACGTCACTGCGCCTACCATCCACCATAATTAACAATTGCCTGTGCTTTAAGCTTAGTGAGCGGTTACCCTGCTCAAACTCTTTAATCGCTCTATCTGACTTTACATAGACTTTATTCATAACAACCTATTTTGTGAGTGATAAAACTAATTTTAGTTATATAGAACGTCAGTTTTATGACAAAAGTGATTTAATATGACAAACGGACTAGATTAACCATTAGCGTGGACGTCAAAAGAATAGGTCATCTTTTAAGGTTTTTTAGTGACCTAACGAATATGGTATGCTTAAAAAAATAATTGATTTTAAAATTAAACTTATATGAATATCATTAATTTAAGCGATCTAGATACCAACTGGAACTGGCTACGAGACGAGTTTAAGCATACCAATGATAAATGGCATCATTACTCTAGCTTAGCTGTAAAGCTACCAAGGTTTACACCAAAAAAAGACTCTATCGCCAGAATTTTAGCCGCTTGTAGTGCAGTTAAATTAGCAAGAAAAAAAACATCTGTTTTGATATCGCATGGGCCAAGGCCTGCCTTATATGCGGGAAATTTAGCTAAAATAATGTGTTCTGACATACCACATTTAGTGTATTCATTTAACTTTACCAATTTGCCACAAGGGGCACAGCGCCGCTTGATGACAAGCGCATTTCAACAGCCCACTAAATTTGTCACCTATTCAAGCGTTGAACGCCAGCTATACGCAGACTATTTTAATATTCCTATTGAAAAAATAGATATGCTGCATTGGGCTGTGCATGCCCCTAAAGTAGATTTAACCGAGGCACCTATTGAAGCTGGGCGCTATATTTGCGCTCTGGGTAGCCAAGGTAGAGATTATGCAACCCTAATTAACGCCATGAAAAAATTGCCTAATATTAAGCTGGTGTTGGTTGCCAGCGCAGATAGCTTGCAAGGCTTAACTGTGCCAAATAACGTAAAAGTTTATAGTAATATTGCACTTTCTAATGCACATAATATTTTGGCGCACAGTGCATTTATGGTGTTACCACTGCGCGATGCTAAAGTACCCTGCGGCCATGTCACAATTGTTTCTGGCATGTTTTTTAAAAAAGCCATTTTAGTGACTAACTCGCTTGGCGTGCACGATTACATTCGTGACAATGAAACAGGTTTATTCTTTGAACCTAAAAATCCCGATGACTTGGCTTACAAAATTGAGGCTTTGTGGGATACCCAGTCTAATTCAGACGGGCCCAATACAAAAGCCTTGAGCGAGGCTGGATTTGCATTTGCAAATAAAAATTGTACTGAAAAAACAGCCATAAACTACTTTGAAAGTTTTTTAAAAAACCATGCTTAACTTTAAGCTTAAGTTATGGGTTGGCAATTCTTGCGCCCGTGGCTGGTATATTTTGTATAAAATCAGTCATCAATTTAAGTAACTCACCATTACCACGCAAGGGTTTGGCAAGTTTGGCTACCATATCAATGTGTCCATAATTTTCAAACTCAACTACTTTAACCAAGCCATTATTTTCATTAATTTTTTTGGCTAAATTATAACTATTACGCGGCCATACAGTGCCATCTTTTTTACCTACCGCTAACAGCATCGGTGGGTTTTTACCATCAACAAAATTAATCGGCTGTGATTTCCATTGCTCAGTTTCAGCACCAAATATCGTCTTTAAACGATCTGACTTTAGCGGCAAGAAATCATAAGGGCCTGCCAACCCTATTACACCAGCAAAATCATTGGGTTTTAGTGATTCTTTAACTAAATATTCTGGGTTGATACTCATCATGACAGCAATATGTGCGCCCGCAGAATGCCCCGCTAGAAAAATTTTATTGGAATCCCCTCCGTATTGATCAATATTAGTTTTTACCCATTTTGCTACGCTAACTGGGTCGACCATAAATTCTGGAAATAGTACCTCAGGATATACACGATAATCTGGAATAACAACAATATGACCTTGGCTTACTAAAGCTTCGGCAGCAAACTTATAATCAGCCTTTTCGCCAGAATCCCAACTACCGCCATAAAAAAATACAATCACTTTAAGGGCTGCATCACTGGATAGTTTTGCTGAGCCAGTATTTTTTGAATGCGTATTAGGTAAATAAATGTCTAGTTTTTGCCTAGGTAAAACACCATAAGCGACATCCGGTTTAAGCTTATAGCCGCTATCTGGCACAATGGCATTCAAAACTTTAATAGGGCTACAAGCACTACTTGTAACTAGCATTACTAGGCCAAGCATTGATTTAGATAATGTAGTTACAGAGAGCATTGTTTTAGTTAGCATAATTTTTGCACTGAAATTGTATGAAATTGCATCATAGTTAATAAATTTATTAGTCTTGCTAATTTGTTATATGGCTAATTTGTTATACGGCAAAAAACATCAATTAGATTTAAAAATCTTTATTGTATGCAATTAAAACGAAATTGAATTACGGAAATTTTAAAGCGCTATCAATATTAAATAATTGGCAACATAATTGTAATTTTTAAGCCAGCATCTGTTGTATTAGTTGCCGTAATTGTGCCCGTATGCGCTTCTATAATTTGTTTTGTAATGGCCAAACCTAAACCGTAACCTTGCACTGGCGTTGTATTGTTAGAGTTTGCACGGTAAAAAGGTTTAAATATATCGCCCAGCTCTGCTTCTTTAATACCAATACCTTTATCTATCACGCATACCAGCACGTTTTTATCTGCCTGATTAACAACCGTTGTAAGCGTGACGGTTGTATTAGCTGGGCTATATTTAACGGCGTTGCGAATAACATTATCAATGGCACGCTGCAATAAATCGGCTTGCGCTTCTACAAGTATGACTGAAGTTGCAGTAAAATCTACTTTAACATTGTGTGCAAGGCCTTCAAAGTTAGCGTCTACAGCCAGCTCTTGTAATAGCTCACTCAAATCTACTGGATCTTTTTGCAAGGCCATCATGCCAGATTCTAAACGCGATAAGGTTAGCAGTTCGCCCACTAAATTATCCATGCGCATCGATTCTGTTTCAATTCGATTAAGTGAAACTGTTATTTTTTCATTCATTTGGCTAGCCATATTTAAGTGAGCCGACTGTTGTTTAATAAGCCCAATGGCGATTTGCAGCCGTGCTAGGGGTGAGCGTAACTCATGCGAAACTTGATGCATTAAATGGGTTTGGCTTTGTATTAATTGGCTCACGCGTGCAGCCATGCTATCAAAAGCACTGCCTAAATCGGCCAACTCGTCGCGCCTACCTTGCATTGCTAAACCTACGCGAGCATCTAAATTACCACTTGCGGCACTCTCAAAAGCTAATCGTAACTGTTTGATTGGTTTAGAGAAATACCAAGCCAAAATAGCCGCAAATAGCAAACTAACAAAAATACCCACAACCAGCGGCATAATAGGAATCAAACGCTTAAACTCTTGCGGGCTTAATCCTAGCGCTAAATGTTTGGGTGGGCGTTTATCAAATAATCCACCGCCTGTTGCTCGTTTATTGTGTGGCGCAACAAAAAGCCAATAACGATGTCCGTCATCTGCCTGTATTTGTTTGATAGCCTTATTTTTAGCGTCGTTGACTAATGCAGGCAAAGTGTCTTTATTTACACCTTTAGGTAAATCACGCTTTAATAAATCAATACCCTCTTCATTTACTGCATAAAGCTTAGGCATTGGCTCGGCAGCCCAGCCTTGCAATAACAATTTAAGCGATTCAACTCCAGCAACCTTAAGTGTGCTGGCTGCAGCCAGTACCATGGTTTGCGCTGGCGGTGCAGTATTAATTAAGCGTCTTTCACGCTCTTGTTTATCGTGCACCAGCCCAATTGCCAAACTTACCACTAGCACAGTGCTTAGTTGCGCAAAAAAGAAAAATAGAAAAAATTTCCAATAAAGTCTACCCATGATATTTAGCTTAATTACAATCTAATTTTTAATCTATTTAAGATATTGATAACCCAGTCGATACACCGTCTGTATCATCTGCTTACCATTGGCGGCTGCACTTAATTTTTGGCGCACACTACTCATGTGTACATCAATATTACGATCAAACTTAGCTAAGGGGCGTCCAAGTGCAAGTTCAGACAAGGTTTGCTTACTAACCACATTGCCTGCATGCTCTACCAAAATCTCTAGCAAGTTAAACTCAGTACTGGTTAGAGATAGTTGCACGCCAGCCCATTCAACGCGGCGTTGTTCTGGCGTTAATGTCAGCTCGTTTAGCGTAATACTTTTTGTATTGTTAAAAAGTGGCTTAGCACGCCGTAAAATTGCTCTAATACGTGCCACTAACTCACGCGGGGTACAAGGCTTTGGCACATAATCATCTGCACCCAACTCTAAACCTATAATGCGGTCTGCGTCATCACCTTTTGCGGTGAGCATAATTACTGGCATATTGCTAATTTGTCTAATTTTTCTTAGCGTTTCAATACCATTTAGTTTGGGCATCATAACGTCTAGCACAACCAAGTCGTAAGGCGCAGTTTGCAACGCAGTCAAGCCCGCTTCACCATTGTGCGCGGTATTTACGATAAATCCTTCTTGGTCGATATACTCTTTTAGCATATCGACAAGCTCGATGTCATCATCAATTAATAAAATTTTATCCATATGAATATTAAGCCTTTAATGGTTAATGCATCATAGCGGTCGCACAAATCATCAACAAGCTAAACAGTGAATATTTACGCAGATTTACATTGTCTTAACAGCGTTTTACAAGTAGCACCTGCACAATGGCAACATCCTAAAACGCACTATTTTAGTGGCTTTAAAACAGGATTTTTAACACTTATAAACAAAAGGATTAAATATGAAACACACAACCACTAAAAAATTATTGGCTATTTCAACCTTGGCAATTGCGCTACCTTTTGCAAACTTAAGCCACGCCGAATCAGGTAAGCATTGTGAAAAACACGGCAGTAAATCTGGTCATCATGCACGCATGGGTCAAAATGATATGGGACAAAATGGTATGGCACCCCATTTACATGCGTTGAATTTAACACAAGAGCAGCAAGATAAAGTATTTGCGATTATGCATGAACAAGCACCTGCAAAATATGCACAACATAAACAGCAACGCGAAACGAGGCAAGCCTTACGCACTTTAGCGCAAGCCGATACTTTTAACGAAGCAAAAGCGCAACAATTAACCGATCAACTAGCTAAACAGGAAAAAGAAAATGCCATGAGCCGTTTGAAAACAGAGGCTAAAATCACTGCACTTTTAACACCTGAGCAACGCCAAAAAGCGCGTGAATTTAAACCAGAGCACAATATTGAGCATGGCATGGGCAAACCAGCTCGCTTTAAGCACAACAGAGCGCCTGCACCAAACCCAACTAATGGCTAATTAATATATTTAAGCCATACTAAATTAAGCCTGCTTGTTACTGCAAGCAGGCTTTTTGGTTAATATGAGTCTCGCTCAAATGCCTCACATAACTGACTAAGCAATTGTCCAAACAGCGGCAATACCTCCTCTTTACTATGCGGGCTGTCGTCATCAGTGCCGGCTATTACAAAACTTACGGTAAGTTTATCTAGGTTTTCGCGAAACTCGCCCCAATGCTCAGCTTCGGCATCACCAATTAACTTAAACTTATTAAATCCAGATTCAATCAAATCCATCATTTCGGCATCTGACAAACCTGCAAATAATGTTTTGGCTATAGTCACTTGCGCAGCAGTTAAATCGGGTGCTGCATCATTTGAATCCGCATTTTCTTGTGTTAGCGGCAAGGTTAAAAATGCAAACACTAACAAAGCATAAGTTTGATACACGCTTAGCATGTCAAACTGATTACTACGTTCATCGGCAGGCTGACGATCTGCCGCCTGGATAGCTCTAAATGTTATAAAACAAGCTAAGTAATGAGCAGAGTCGATAGTTTCTAGCGCATCTAAATCAATATTAGGCTTTCCATCATGATAACTTTCTGCCAAACACAAGGCATGTAATAGGTTTAAGCGTTTTGAATAATCCATTGTTAGTCTCTAACTATTTAATCGTTTTGGTTAAGTGATTGGCTAATTAAACTTCAGGTAAGCCTTCTAGTTGTTCGTGCAGCTCCAACCAACGCATTTCGGCTTCATCAATCAATCCGTTCAACGCTGATTGGCGTTTTAGTAAAGCTTGCAGTTCATCTTTATTGGCAGCATCGTACAGCGCAGGTTCAATCGCGCGCGCATCAAGTGTAGTTTTTTCAAAGTTAAGCTGTTCTAGTTTTTTTTCAATCTGTTCGGTTTCTTTTAATAAAGGCCTACGCACTAGAATACGGGCCTGGCGATCAGCTTTAGTTTGTCCATAATCGTTCTTTTTAGGCGCATTTTCCAGCTTAAGTTCATTATTTTGCTGTACTTTAGTGCTGGCTAACCAATCCTTATAATCCTCTAGGTCGCCATCAAAAGGCGTAACGCTTCCGTTAGCAACCAATACAAAATTATCACAACTTGCGCGTAGCAATGCCCTATCGTGCGAAACCAAAATCACACCACCCTCATAATCTTGCAAAGCAAGCGTTAAAGCGTGACGCATTTCTAAATCCAAATGGTTGGTTGGCTCATCTAACAATAATAAATTAGGTCGCGTCCAAATAAGTAAAGCCAAAGCCAGCCGCGATTTTTCGCCACCAGAAAAATGTTCGCAGGCACTACGCGCCATATCGCCTTTAAAGTCGAAGCCGCCTAGATAATTTAAAAGCTCTTGCTCGCGCGTACCCGCACTGTTTAATTCAAGCTCTAAACGCAGCATGTGTTGCAATGGCGATTCATTAGGGCGTAATTGTTCAAGCTGATGCTGAGCAAAATAACCAATATTTAAGTCTTTACCTTCAATCCGCTTACCATTTAATGGCTTTAGTTCGGCAGCAAGCAGTTTTATTAAGGTTGATTTACCAGCACCATTTTTACCCAATAAACCAATGCGCTCGCCTGGGCGAATGGCTAATATGGCTTTTTTAAGAATCGTTTTATCGGCATAGCCTGCATCCACATCATCTAATACCAGCAAAGGATCTGGCGCTGCTAAGGGTGGCCTAAACTCAAAATTAAATTGTGAGTCTATATGAGCCGCAGAAATCAATTCCATACGCTCTAGCGCTTTAATGCGGCTTTGTGCTTGGCGTGCTTTGGTGGCTTGCGCTCTAAAGCGGTCAATATAACTGTGTAAGTGAGCAACTTTACGCTGTTGCTTTTCAAACATTGCTTGCTGCAAGGCCAACTTTTCTGCACGTTGCCGCTCAAAATCACTGTAACCACCACGATACAAAGTAATGCGCTGTTGTTCGATATGTAAAACGTTGTTGACTACATTATCTAAAAAATCGCGGTCGTGAGAAATCAGCAATAAGGTGCCACGATAATCACGAAGCCAGCTTTCTAACCATATAACCGCATCTAAATCTAGGTGATTGGTAGGCTCATCTAGTAACAGCAAGTCTGACCGACACATTAATGCACGGGCTAAATTAAGCCGCACGCGCCAGCCACCAGAGAACTCACTCACAGCCCTGAGCAAATCTAATTGACTAAAACCTAAGCCATCTAGCAGAGCGGCTGCGCGGGCTTTTGCGCTATAGCCTTCAATATCGGCAAGTCGATGATGTAACTCAGCAATTTTTTCACCCTGATGATTAGCCTCAGCAGTTAATAACGCAGTCTCAACCTCGCGCAACTCAGCATCGCCGTCTAAGGTAAACTCCAGTGCAGATTGGTTGAGTGCCAACATCTCTTGTGCCACATGCGCAATTACCCAATTGGGTGGAATTTCACAATCGCCTACTTCGGCATGAAGTTCGCCTCGCAATAATGCAAACAGTGACGACTTGCCTGCGCCATTAGCGCCAATTAAGCCAACTTTATGTCCAGGGTGCAATTGAAAAGTAGCGGCTTCTAGCAACACTTTTATACCGCGTGTTAGCGTTAAATTTTTAAGTTGAATCAATGCGTATCCAAGTGTTAGGCGTTAGGTCAGCCAAATTTGCTAAAAGGCGTTATTCTAAAGCAATCTAGCGCTAATTATTACTAGTACTATCGATTACTGGACGCTATTATTGCTCGCCTCATTTATTAAAGGTTGTTTACGTTTTGTTTACAAGTTAATTCGCTATTTTCAAGTAAAATGAAATTAATTCTAATCGCGCTAAACCACTGAAAACACACCATTTACATGCTGTTAATTAAAAAAATATCTCGTTGGGTGCTTTATGCGCTATTTACGCTGTTGTTAATGATTGTGCTGGTGGCACTAGCAATACGCTTTATCGTGTTCCCTAACATTGACGAGTACAAAGACGATATTGCCACTCATGCATCTAAAACTGTGGGGCAAAAAATAACCATAGGCAGCATCGTTACTGGCTGGGATGGTATATCCCCGCATATTGCACTTAAAAACATCGATTTATTTGATGCTGAAAATCGCAATGCCTTGCATTTAGATAATGTAGAAGCCAATATCTCTTGGCTAAGCTTGCCCATGCTGCAGCCTCGATTATCAAACCTTATTGTGCACCAACCTGCTCTCACTATAAGGCGCAAACAAGATGGTAGCATTTACTTAGCTGGTGTTAACTTGGCAGGTGAAAGTAAGCCAGAGTTTGCTAACTGGTTGCTTAGCCAACGTGAAGTTGGTATTAAAAATGCACAAGTAATTTGGCAAGACGATTTACGCCAAGCGCCACCGCTATCGCTTAATCAATTAAACCTAACGCTTAACAATCCTATTATTAATAGCTTATTTGGTCAGCATCGATTTACGTTATCAGCACTACCCTCCACAGGCACCACACAAGCCATCAAAGCCAGTGGCCGCTTTATAGGCAATGACGTTAGTCAAATCAAAAATTGGAGTGGCGAGTTTATTGCAGAGCTAAAACAAACCAATTTGAGTATATGGCGGCCTTGGTTAGATTACCCAGTCAATATACAAAGCGGTACTGGCAATGCACAAATAGCGCTTAATTTCGCCGATGCTAAAATTGAAAAAGTGAAAGTGAACACATCCTTAAGTAACTTATCTTTTAAAGTTAGCAATCAAGCGAATGCTTTATTAGCTAATAGTTTTTCAGGCGAAGTGAGTTGGAGCAACCTAAAAGACACGCAAACAATTAGTGTTAAAAACATTAAACTTATTACCAACACTGGCTTGAATATAAATAATGGTAACGGACATTATGCAAGTAGCACCAAAAATGGCAAGCCTTGGGTAAATGCAGACATTAAGCTCGATCAATTTAATTTGGCGTCGATTCAGCAATTAAGCCCTTACTTACAGCTACCAGAAAATATCACCAAGCCGTTAAATGGCTTAGCGCCCGTGGGCGAACTACAAAATTTAACATTAAGCTGGGATGGCACAACAAATAAGCCTGACAACTACAGTATTAACACTAACTTTAAACAGCTGGGCTTAACTGCTTACGAAAAAATACCTGGTTTTAGCAATTTAACTGGCAGCATTAATGCAGATGAAGATGGTGGCGAAGTTACGCTTCAATCAAAAAAAGTAATGCTAGACTTAAAAGATACATTACGTTGGCCAGTGCCTGCAGACCAACTAACTGGCAATGTTAGCTGGAAAATTAATGGAGATAAAGCGACCATTAACGCTAAAGAAATCTTTGTTACCAGCCCACATCTTACTGGCACTGTTACCGCAAAATACGATATGAACCATGTAAAAGGTGGTTACTTGGACTTGTCGGGTAAGTTTAGCAAAGGCAATGCTAAATATGCTTTATTTTATTATCCAACATCTTTAGGTGAAGATACCTTGCACTGGCTAGATACCTCGATTTTAAAAGGCAATGCAGACGACATTAATGTGATTGTAAAAGGCAACTTGGCTGATTTTCCTTTTGTTAACAGTAAAAATCAGCCCGATAAAAAATTAGGTACTTTTAAAGTAACCGCTAAATTAAGTAATGCTTTGCTGGAATATGGCACTGGCTGGCCAGTGGTTGAAGGCCTAGGTTTGGATATGCTATTTGAAGGTAAGCGTATGGAGCTTAATGCCAATAAAGGCACTATTCTGGGCAATAAAATTATAAAAAGCAAAACAGAAGTTGTGCAATTAGATGCAGACTGGCCCATGTTACACATTACCAGTGAGGTAGAAGGAACAGTTGCAGATGGTCTTAAGTTTGTGAACGAAAGCCCTGTAAAGTTAGTGACACAAGGCTTTACCGACACTTTAAAAACTGCCGGCAATGGCAAACTTTTATTAGATTTAAAAATACCCATGCAAGACGTAGATGCAGCCAAATTTAAAGGTGCTTACAAAGTTACCAACGGCACTATTTATGCCAACTCTGATGCAGGCTTGCCTGAGCTTAATAAGTTAAATGGCACATTAAATTTTACAGAAAGCAGCTTAAGCGCACAAAATATCAATACCGAAATTTTAGGTGGCCCTGCACAATTTAGCCTTAAAACGGGAGCAGATAAAGTCATACGTATTACTGCAAATGGGCGTATTAACGACGCTGGCATCAAAAAACTGACTTCAAATATTTTAGTAGATAGCCTGCAAGGTAGTGCTGACTGGGCTGGCGAAATTATCATTAAAAAACCACTAGTTGATGTTAATTTGCGCTCTAATTTAATTGGCATGGCCATTCAGCTACCGCCGCCGTTTAACAAAACAGCGAGTCAAGCAATGGCAGTTAATATCGATAAAAAGCAGTTAAGCACTACAAGTGACAGCATTAATCTTAATGTTGGCAATATTATTTCTGCAAAAATGTTGCGCGCAGAGCTGGCTGGCAAACTAGCTTTTGAGCGCGGCGATATTGGCGTTAACATGGTAGCTAGTGCACCAGCACAGCCTGGTTTATCGTTACATGGCAAACTTGATTATTTAGATGCAGACGAGTGGCTTACACTGCTTAATCAAACCAAGCTTAACTTACTCAAAAGCAAAGCTGAGCCAAGCGTTATCGCTATTGGTAAGGCAGATATTGCGATACAGAAACTAGATATTTTTGGCCGCAGAATTAATGCGCTTAAAGTAATCGCGCAACCCAATGCCACTGGCTTAAAAATGGTAATTGATAGCCAAGAAATGACAGGCGATGCTGAATGGCAAAACACCGAAAACAATATTAGCTCTGGCAAAATTATTGCCCGATTTAAAAATTTAACCATACCCAAAGCAAGTAACGATGCAGTAACAGCCAAAACCAAAAAAGACTTTAGAAAACAAGCACAAGAATATCCTGCGCTAGATATTGTGGCTGATAATTTTGAAGTGGGTGGCAAAAAACTAGGGGCTTTAAACCTTAATGCATTTGAAAATGGTGAAGACTGGGTGATTCAAAAACTGAATATAAGCAACACTGATAGTACTTTAAACGTGCAGGGCAATTGGCATAACTGGGCACGCAATCCCAATACCAACTTGGTTGTAGCGCTTACAAGCACCGATATTGGCAAAACTTTTAAGCGCTTTGGCCAGCCTGATGCAGTAAAAGGTGGTCAGGCCGAGATGAGCGGCCAGCTAAATTGGGCTGGTAGCCCGCATGAGTTTGATACTGCGCGATTAAATGGTAACTTAACATTTTTAGCCACCAAAGGCCAAATTTTAAAAGTACAGCCTGGCGTGGGCCGTTTATTTGGTTTGCTAACTTTGCAAAGTTTACCGCGCCGTTTAAGCCTAGATTTTAGAGATTTATTTAATGACGGCTTTGCTTTTGATAAAATTAGCGCGACAGCAAAAATAGACAGCGGTATTGTACGAAGCGATGACTTTTTTATGGATGGCCCTGCGGCCGAAGCTAAAATTAAAGGTGAAACTAATTTAAAAACCGAAACGCAAAATTTAAAAGTGAAAGTCACACCGCATATTAGCGATACATTATCACTAGCAGCACTTGCTGGCGGCCCTATTGTTGGCGCGGCTGCTTTTGTTGCACAAAAGATACTAAAAGACCCTTTTAATAAAATCGTGGGTAGTGAATATGTGATTACTGGCACATGGGATAAGCCTATAGAGTTAAAATCTGATAAAGATAATGCAATAAAACCTAATAATGAATCACCATTAAGGCCATAAAGTCGTAAATATAAAACCCACCCCTAAACTAGGCAATCACAACACCCAAAACACAGATGAGCTTTTATGCCAATAACATCACAAAGTAAAACACCAAAACTTGAGAAATCTGCAGCCGATTTAGTCAAGGTTGCTGGTATTCAAATGGCTTCTAGCCCTCAGGTAGCTTCTAACTTAATTGAAGCAGAACGCTTAATAACCCTTGCTGCAAAACAAGGCGCTAAAATTATTGTGTTGCCAGAATACTTTTGTATTATGGGCATTAAAGAGTTTGATAAAGTAGCGGTGCGTGAACAAGCGAACGACGGCCCTATTCAGCGCTTTTTGGCCAAAATGGCAAAAAAACATAAAGTTTGGATTATTGGCGGCACGATTCCACTTGTGAGCAACTTTCCTAATAAAGTACGCAATAGTTGTTTGGTCTATAACGACAAAGGTTTGCAAGTTGCGCGCTATGACAAAATTCATCTGTTTGGGCTAGATTTAGGCACCGAGCATTATCATGAAGAAAATACCATCGAATCTGGCGATACCGTTGTTGTGGTAGATACACCATACGGCAAAATTGGCCTGTCAGTTTGTTACGATTTACGCTTTCCAGAGCTTTACCGTGCCATGGGGCAAGTCGATATTATCGTGATTCCATCGGCTTTTACAGAAACTACTGGCAAAGCACATTGGGAAAGTTTAATACGTGCCCGTGCAATAGAAAACCTGTGTTATGTGATTGCTCCTGCGCAAGGTGGTTACCATTTATCGGGCCGTGAAACGCATGGCAACAGCATGATTGTAGACCCTTGGGGCGTAATATTAGATAGGCTTCCGCGCGGCTCTGGTGTGGTCATTGCCAACATTAATCGCGATTATCAGGCCAGCTTGCGCAAAAGCCTGCCCGCACTAAAACATAGAACCATTAAAGCAATCTAAACAAGTATTTATCCATTTTAAGCATTCGTTTATCAAGAATATACTTAGTGTGTTTTTTTGCCGTGCGGGTATAGTAAATTAGAAATATGCCACCACCTATAATCAACACCACATAAAATTAAAACCATATTGAAATTATGAAAATAGAACAACCAAACTTAACCAAAGCCACACATTTTGATACTGCGCACGACGTGCTACTTAAGCCTACTGGGCTTGATGGCAGCGCTTTACAAGGTGTGCTTGGCAATATTATGTCGCATCAAGTTGATTATGCTGATTTATATTTTCAGTACAGCCGCAGTGAATCTTGGGGTTTAGAAGAAGGCCAAGTTAAATCAGGCAACTTTAGTATTGACCAAGGCGTAGGCGTGCGTGCTGTAAGTGGCGAGAAAACAGCTTTTGCGTATTCTGATGATATTAATTTACCCGCTTTACAGCAAGCAGCCAATGCAACGAAATCTATCGCAGCATTAGGTTTAGAGCAAACGGGCAAAAGCATTGTTACAAGCTCAATTTTGAATAACGCAAGCCAGCTATATTTGCCGCAAGATCCAATTGCCAGCTTAAGCGCTGATGCAAAAGTAAAATTACTAGAACGCTTAGAGCAATTTGCCCGTCAATGTGACACGCGTGTCACCCAAGTAATGGCGAGTATTGCTGGTGAGTACGAAGTGATTATGGTGGCACGCAGTGATGGCGTAATGGCAGCTGATGTGCGGCCCTTAGTGCGTATTTCGGTGCAAGTTATTGCAGAGCAAGATGGCCGTCGTGAGCAAGGTGGCAGTGGTGGTGGTGGACGTTTTGATTACAGCTACTTTACCGATGAAGTATTACAAGATTACGCGCAAAAAGCAGTACACCAAGCCATAGTAAATTTGGATGCCCGCCCTGCCCCCGCAGGCAGCATGACAGTGGTGCTAGGCGCGGGTTGGCCTGGAATTTTATTGCACGAAGCGATTGGCCATGGCTTAGAAGGCGATTTCAACCGCAAAGGTAGTAGCGCATTTGCCAATATGATGGGCAAACAAGTGGCCGCTAAAGGCATCACCATTGTTGATGATGGTACGCTTACCGATAGACGCGGCTCATTAAGCATGGATGACGAAGGCAATCCAACCAATAAAGCGGTATTGATTGAAGATGGTATTTTGCGCGGCTATATACAAGACACGCTTAACGCCAGATTAATGAACATGAATGTAACAGGTAATGCACGCCGCGAAAGCTACGCGCACATACCCATGCCGCGCATGACAAATACCTATATGCACAACGGTGATAAAGATCCATCTGAGATTATTAAATCTGTTAAAAGAGGCTTATATGCAGCCAATTTTGGTGGTGGGCAGGTGGATATTACCAGCGGTAAATTTGTGTTTAGCGCAGCCGAAGCCTATATGATTGAGGATGGCAAAATTACCTACCCGGTAAAAGGTGCAACCTTAATTGGTAATGGGCCCGATGTGCTCACACGGGTTTCAATGATAGGCAACGACATGCAACTAGATAGCGGCGTTGGTACATGCGGCAAAGAAGGCCAAAGCGTGCCTGTGGGTGTCGGCCAGCCTACGCTTAAAATTGATGGCTTAACCGTTGGCGGTACAGCTTCTTAACAGTTCTAATGTTTTAGAGATTACCCATCATGATGACTATAAACGAACCACGCCCCCCACTGCCGCCATTTACATTAGAAACCGCCAAACAAAAAGTACGCATGGCAGAAGATGGCTGGAATAATCGCAACCCAGAAAAAGTTGCCATGGCTTACACCGTTGATA
>JANMNC010000009.1:0-1548 GCA_031373695.1 Methylotenera sp.
CACGGCCATATTTGCTGCCTTTTTGCATGGCGCGGGCTTGGCGGCTATTTTTTACCTTACGGCCTTCGGTGTAATCAACGCTTTGGCGAAAGCTTCTTTTATTCGCTTCTTTATAAACCTTGGCGCAGCGTACTTCACCACCACAAATTACCACAAATACCATGGCTTCTTTGCCACTCATTAGCTGGCGAGTCACGTCATCAATAAGGCCATCTTCAACCAGCGGCTGTAATCTTGGTGGAATTTTCATGGCCTAATGTTTTGTATATAAAGTGTTTTAGTAATCAAACGCTTATTTCCAAACTTTGCCATAGGCGGCTAATAGCTGTTGATGCATTTTACTGCCTTCCATATTTGGCCCTAAATTATTTAAACCAAAATATTGTACATCGCCGCTTAATAGCTGCTGCGCTTGTTGCAAGGTTTCTGCGCCATAAAGCAATTGCAGGTTCGCCTCAAATAGCATGCTGTCTGTTAACTCTTCATTTAATTGCACAATGCTAGCAATGCAACGATACACTTTAGCGCGTGCCGCGTTCAGCTCGTTAAATTGTGCAACCCATGCACAGCCATCTAAAATATCTTCTGTACTTTTGGCATGTAATGCCGCTAGCGTTTTAAGTTCTCCCACGCGCAAATCTACCCATGTTGTATTTGCGTCTGCACACAAGCCAATAAGCGTGGTTACTGGCAATTCATCTGCCAAATCTAGCTCAAGTAAAGTTTCTAGCAACTCGGCAGAATCATCTTGGCTTAATTCTGGCAAACGTAGCGCAAAAGGCCGCACTAAATTACCTACTGAGTTGTTTTCCCATTGCAATTCTTCTACTGGGTAAATTTCACTCATGCCGGGCACAAAAATACGGCAGGCGTATACGCCTAAATGCGTAAAATCGGAGATATACATTTCAAAGCCGCTGTTATGAATGGTATTTACGCACCAGTTGTAATCTTCTTCAGTCGTCTTGCCAAAGTTCCAATCCACAAACTCATAATCTGCTTGGCTTCGTAAAAAGTCCCAGCTAATCACGCCACTAGAATCCACAAAGTGAATCTCTAAGTTTTGTGAATCGGCGATTTCTTCCATATCAAAACCAGGCGCGGCAAAGCCTTTTAAGCCCGCACCATTTTCACCCATCGCACGGCCTTGCAACAACTCGGTTAATGCACGTTCTAGCGCCACTTCAAAGCGTGGATGCGCACCAAAACTGGCAAAGCAGCCTTGATCATCGGGGTGCAATAGCGTGACATTCATGACTGGAAATTTGCCGCCAAGTGAGGCATCTTTTACTAAAATACCATAACCCGCATCGCGCAAACCTTTAATGCCAGCCGCAATACGGGGGTAGCGGTTTAATACAGTTTCGGGCACGTCTGGCAGGCAAATGCCTTCACGAATAATTTTGTATTTGATGTCACGCTCAAAAATCTCGGCTAATGCTTGGGTGCGCGCTTCCATCATGGTGTTGCCAGCGCTCATGCCGTTACTTACATATAAATTACCAATTAAATTGACAGGAAAATACACAATTTTGCCGTCACGTAAAC
>JANMNC010000012.1:0-18975 GCA_031373695.1 Methylotenera sp.
GTGCGGCTTAATGTACGAGGAAGAAAAAGGCTGGCCAGAAGATGGCATACCCGCAGGCACTGCTTGGGAAGATGTGCCTGCCGATTGGTTATGCCCAGAGTGCGGCGCCAGTAAAGCTGAGTTTGAAATGGTTGAGTTTTAGAGCTTTAAATTTCGAAACTCACACCTCGAAATAAGATGCATTGACTAGGTACTAATCTTTTCTCGAAAATAGTTTCGTATTATATTTCTTAAACTTTTAGGCAAGCACCAGAGTACAAATCTTTTAGGTGTTATATCCATTGGTAATATTCTTTTATATGGTGTCATTCGTAGATAATGCCAATACTTCTTTTTATAAGGGTGCTCATTAAGTATATGCCATGGTTTTGAATAGCCAGTATAGTGAATAATTACTGGGTTCTGAATAGAATCTTAAATATTGCCAAAATCAAAACGACTGTCTCTTAACTTAGAATCCATATAGAAAATTGGTGTTTGCAGATTAAACTTTGGACAAACTCTTTTCCATCTACCATTTATTATCGCGTTTAGAGCACATTGATCCAGCCATATCAACGCATGCGATTTTTTCCTAACAAACTCAAGCACTTGATTGCTAATAAACTCATCACGCCATTTTTTTAAATTGATAAGCATAACGCCAGCATTAAAATATCTAGCATCTGCTAGCATACCCAGTTCATGGCCCGTATAAAGGGGCTCTTCCACTGCCGCCAAATACGTATCTGTGATATCCGTATCCCATAATACTTTTAAAGAGCCGTTTACCACTATATCTGCATCTATATAAAGCACTTTGTCATGTGGAACGATAGTCTCAATAAGTAGCCTATAGTAAGTTGCTTTGGTAAACTGACCTTTAGTGAACAAGTCATTTAAATCATCTTTGTTGACTTTGGCATTGATAAAAATATGCTTTTTTTGTGGGTCTAGGCCAATTAGCTTGTTCCACTCATCGGTATTAATATCGCTATGAATAATATAAATACTAAATCTGGTGTCTGGATTGCTATCTAGCAGCGAGGCTATTGCTACAGACAGATGCGGCAAGAACCGCTGATCACAACCAAATACAACAATCATCATCAACCCCTATAAACTTTAAAAACATCAAAATTAAAATACTAATTAAATTTATTTATCAAATATCCAAATTACCTGCTCGCAACGCATTACTCTCAATAAATGCACGGCGTGGCTCTACATTGTCGCCCATCAGCGTGGTAAAGATTTCATCCGCTGCAATCGCGTCATCAATCTGCACCTTGAGTAAACGACGCACCGCTGGATCCATAGTAGTTTCCCACAATTGCGATGGGTTCATCTCGCCCAAGCCTTTATAGCGTTGAATGTTCAGCGTGTTTCTGGCTTCGCCCAATAGCCAATCTAGTGCTTGTTTGAATGTGCTTACCGCTTGCTCTTTATCGTTGCGTTTAACGCTAGCACCCTCGCCAATTAAGCCTTGCAACAAGCTTGATGTTTTATTAATTTGACGATAATCACCACTGCTTAAAAACTCAGCATCAATCACGCAGCATTGCAGGTTGCCATGTACGTATTTGTTGACCTCTAGGCGATAAGTATTGGTTTCGGCATCAAACGCTACAATGACCTCGGAGCCTATTGCGCCTAATATGGGGCGTAATTGCTCGGCAACATTATTGGCGTTAGCTTCGCTACTTAAATTAATTTCGCCCACATCTTGAATAGCACGTAGCACGCTTTCGTCGTATAGCGCGGCAATGCGACGGATAACCGCTTCTGTTAAGACCATTTGTTTGGCAATTTCAGATAGGGGCTCGCCAGTTAATACACCAGCATTGGTTTTGGTATCTAGCTCGGCATTTTTTAATGCCGAATTTAATAAGTAAATGTCTAGCTCTTGCTGATCTTTTAAATAACGCTCATCTTTGCCCTGCTTAACTTTATATAAAGGTGGCTGCGCAATATAAATATGGCCGCGCTCTACTAGCTCTGTCATTTGACGGTAGAAAAATGTGAGTAATAATGTACGAATATGTGCGCCATCCACATCGGCGTCTGTCATGATAATAATGCGGTGATAGCGCAGTTTTTCAACATTAAAATCGGCTTTACCAATGCTGGTACCCAGCGCTGTAATTAGCGTAGCAATTTCTTGAGAGCCCAATAGCTTATCAAAACGCGCTTTTTCTACGTTTAAAATCTTACCTTTAAGTGGCAAAATTGCTTGATTTTTACGGTCTCGCCCTTGTTTGGCAGAGCCTCCCGCTGAGTCGCCTTCTACCAAGTAAATTTCGCACTTTGCTGGATCGCGTTCTTGGCAATCGGCTAGCTTACCAGGCAAGCCCATTGTGTCCATCACACCTTTACGGCGCGTTATTTCGCGGGCTTTGCGGGCAGCCTCACGGGCACGGGCAGCATCTACAATTTTACCGCAGATGATTTTTGCATCGGCTGGATTTTCTGCTAAAAAGTCTGCTAGTTTTTGTGAAACCACTTCTGAAACCACAGGTTGCACTTCACTTGAAACCAATTTATCTTTAGTTTGTGATGAAAATTTAGGGTCTGGCACTTTTACCGAAAGCACACAGCAAATACCTTCACGCATATCATCGCCGGTGGTTTCCACTTTGGCTTTTTTAGCCATGTCAGATTGTTCAATATATTGATTCAGCGTGCGCGTCATAGCGGTACGCAAACCTGTTAAATGTGTGCCGCCATCTCTTTGTGGAATATTATTAGTAAAGCATTGTACGGTTTCACTATAGCTATCGTTCCATTGCATGGCTACTTCTATAGTCATGCCATCTTTTTCGCCCATCGCATAAAACGTTTTAGGGTGCAGCACCGTTTTACTGCGGTTCATGTACTCTACAAAGCCTTTTATGCCACCAGAGTAAGCAAAGTTTTCACTCTTACCATTACGCTGATCGACCAACTCAATTTTTACACCGTTGTTTAAAAAAGATAACTCGCGAATACGCTTAGCTAAAATTTCAAAATGGTATTCAACCAACACAAAGGTTTCAACCGAAGCTAAAAAGTGTACTTCTGTGCCAGTTTTGTCTGATTTACCTGTTAAAGCCAATGGCGCCATTGGTACACCGCGTTGAAACTCCATTTGATGCACTTGGCCTTTGCGGTAAATTTTTAGGCGTAACCAGTCTGACAATGCATTGACAACTGAAACGCCCACACCATGTAAGCCGCCAGATACTTTGTAAGAATTTTGGTCAAATTTACCGCCCGCATGCAGTTCGGTCATCACAATTTCGGCAGCAGAACGTTTTGGGTCGTGTTTATCATCATCTTTAACATCGGTAGGAATACCACGCCCGTTGTCTGAGACGCTAATACTATTATCTGGATGAATGATGACCTTGATATCATCACAATGTCCTGCCAGCGCCTCATCAATAGCGTTATCGAGCACCTCAAACACCATGTGGTGCAAGCCGCTACCATCCGATGTATCCCCAATATACATACCAGGACGTTTACGCACTGCATCTAGGCCCTCTAAAATCTTAATGCTGTCTGAGTTGTATTCGGGTTGTGCTGGGGCTTTAGCCATACTATTTTCTTTACTATTTATTTAAAGGTTTATTACTGTTCGTTTCACGTGAAACTATTGTTGGTGTTAATTTATTTGTATTAAATACGCATTGGCATTACAACATATTTGTAATCAACATCTGTTGGTACAGTAACCAAGCAGCTACTATTGGCATCAGCAAACGAGAAGTTAATACTTTCATCGCTTACATTATTTAAAACATCTATTAAATAAGTAACATTAAAGCCTATGTCTAAATTATCTTTGGTGTAATCAATTTCCAATTCTTCTTCTGCTTCTTCTTGCTCGGTATTGGTGCTAATTAGTTTTAAATTATTATTGGTTAACACCATACGTATACCGCGGTATTTTTCATTAGATAGAATAGACGCGCGTTGCATTGCAGTTAGCATGGCGATACGATTAACGCTAAAACTATTTTGGTGCCCTGTAGGTATTACGCGGTGGTAATCTGGAAATTTTCCATCAATTACTTTAGATATTAAGCGTATTTCTCCAAAGGTGAAATTAACTTGGCCTGCGTTAATTTCTATGGCTACTTCTTCTTCGCTATCATTGAGTAATTTTATAAGTTCTATCACTGTTTTACGCGGCACGATAACATCGGTTTTATCATAACTTTGATTAAGTTTTGCAGATGCAAAGCTTAATCGGTGGCCATCTGTACCCACTACATTTAAGTTATCTTCACTTACTTCTAGCAACAGGCCATTTAAGTAATAACGAATATCTTGTTGCGCCATTGCAAACTCTACTTGTTTAAGTAGTTTTTTTAATGCTAATTGGTTAATTGTAATACTAAGTCCAGAACCAGCTGCTTTGGTCATTACAGGGTAATCGGCTGCTGGCAAAGTTTGTAAATTAAAACGACTTTTACCTGCTTTTACCGTCATGCGGCTGTCATTAGTCACCATGTCAATATCAACAGATTCGGGTAGTGAGCGGCAAATATCTAAGAATTTTTTTGCAGATATAGTGGTAGATAGCTCACCATTAAACGTGCTTTCAATATTTAAAGATATTTGCATTTCTAAATCAGTTGCCGTCAACTGAATATGGTTGTTTTTAGCTTCTAATAATAAATTGGAAAGTATGGGCAGTGTATGGCGACGCTCTACTATGCTAGTTACATTAGTAAGTGGTTTTAATAATGTTTCTCTATTTATTTTAATTTGCATGGTTTTACTTTCCAAATTTAGTACTTAATTTAGTTTTAAAGATTTGATTTTAAAATTTTATTGATATTTCTATTTTTAAGATTTTCAGTAACCTTAATGTTTTACTTTGTTAAATTTTTGCTTAATTATGTATTTAATGTATATATAAAAACAATAATAATAGTAATGTACAAATTTTTTGTGGATATCTTAGAAAACTTTTTTAAATCATCTAATTAACTATTATTTTGTACTGTTAATAACTCTATTTTAAACTGTGTATTAATTGTGGATAAAAACACAATTAAACTAAAAAGTAATTCTAATCTTATTTAATCCACAATATAAAAGCCGCTTATTCACAGGCCTTTTATTGCATTTTAATTTAATCTCTAATAACTTGTGTTAAAAAACCAATATCACGCGCAATCGTTTGATCGTTTAAACGTAATTGTTCTACTTCTTCGCAAGCATGCATTACAGTGGTGTGGTGGCGGCCACCAAACGCCTCGCCAATTTCAGGAAAGCTGTGGTTGGTCAGCTCGCGAGCAAGGCTCATAGCAATTTGCCTGGGCCGCGCAAAATTACGCGAGCGCTTTTTACTGTACATCTCTCCCACTTTAATTTTGTAATAATCAGCGACAGTTTTTTGTATATTTTCAATGGTAATTTGGCGCCCTCGTACCGCTATTAAATCACGTAGCGCATCTTTTGCTAAATGCACATCTATAGCATGCCCAGTAAAATTAGCCATGGCCACAATGCGGTTTAATGCACCCTCTAACTCACGAACGCTTGAGCGAATTTGTTTGGCCACAAAAAAAGCAACATCTTCAGATATATTAATTTTTGATTCTTGCGCTTTTTTAAGCAAAATAGCTACGCGCATTTCAAGTTCAGGCGGCTCCACAGCAACAGTTAAGCCCCAACTAAAACGTGTGCGCAAGCGCTCATCAACATCAATAATTTCTTTTGGGTAGGTATCGCAAGTAATAACAATTTGCTTTTTTTCTTCTATCAGCGTGTTAAACGCATAAAAAAACTCTTCTTGAGTACGCGTTTTTTTGGCAAAAAACTGAATATCATCAATTAACAACAAATCTAGAGAATGATATTGCCGTTTAAACTCATCAAATGCTTTATTTTCATATGCCTTTACTACATCAGATACATAGCGCTCGGCATGCAAATAGCGAATATTGGCCTCTGGCTTAATATGCTTTAAATGGTTACCAATAGCTTGTAATAAATGCGTTTTACCTAAACCTACGCCACCATAAATAAATAGCGGGTTGTAGGCTTGCCCAGGATTATCAGCTACCTGAATAGCAGCAGCGCGGGCTAATTGATTGGCGCGGCCAGTCACATAATTATCAAAATTAAAGCTAGGATTAAGGCCAGATGCACGTTCACCAATGCGCTGGTTAGTGAGTATTTTTGATTCAAAATTTTTACTAGCAAGAGGCAAGCTATTGTTAGTTTTTAATTGCGCAACTTGTACCACTTCAGTTAATTGTGACAAAGCTTTTTTCTTAACAGACACACTCGTATTGTTAGCGGTGTTTTGATGAATTGAGAGCTCAACTTTAGTATTAAGCGGCAGCAACTCGGCAGCAATGCTTTCAATTTTACTTAGAAAGCGTTCTTTCACCCACTGCTGCACAAATTTATTAGGCGCGAGTACGCGAATCGCATTATCCCCAACTTCTAATTGTAAGGGTTTAATCCAAGTGTTAAATTGTTGCGCTGATAGCTCTTGTTCAAAGCGGCTAAGGCAAGTGGGCCAAAAATTATTCATCGGTTGCCCGATACCTCAAACTATTGTTATTATGTTATTGATTTTATTAGATTTAATTATTATATACAGAATAGTTATTGACTAATAAAGTGTTTAATTTGCTACTTTTAATTATCCTATTCTAGCGTTTTTATCTAGACTTATCCACAGGCAATTAACTAAATAGCAAACTAAATATTGATTGACATAATGGTGGCTTATCGTGTTTAATGTAGGGCTTTGCTACAATTGCTTGCTGGAGAATTAAATGAAACGTACATACCAACCATCTAAAACACGTCGTGCACGTACACACGGCTTTTTAGTTCGCATGAAAACCAAAGGTGGCCGTGCAGTAATTGCAGCACGTCGCGCTAAAGGCCGTAGCCGCTTAGGCCTTTAATTAATAAAAGCTAATGGTGTTAACTGTTAGCTAATGCACTTAATTAATAGCGAGTGGTTTGAGGTGATTTAATTGGTAACGTTTAGACTACCTAAACAAGCCAAATTAGTTAAAACGGATGATTTTTCATCCGTTTTTAATTTGCGTAAACGAATTGCGAGCGCTTATTTGGTGGTGAGATATAAACCAAATCAACTCAACAAGCCGCGTCTAGGTTTGATAGTCGCTAAAAAAACGGCAAAGCTGGCAGTTGAGCGCAATTATATGCGTCGCGTATTAAGAGAGCTATTTAGATTAAATCAATACAATTTACCAGCGTTTGATTTGGTAATACAGGTACAAAAAACGTTTGAAAAGCCAAAATTTATGGTTATAAAACAAGAATTTGAACATCTAATGCGTAAATTACCAGCTCAGCCAGCAGTCAACAACTCGTCAAATCTTAAACAAGAAACCAATCTAGAATGAAGCATATTTTTATTGGTTTGATAAAATTTTATCAGTTAGCACTAAGTCCTTTTTTTGGGCAACAATGTCGATTTACACCAACATGCTCTCAGTATGGGATTGATTGCTTACAAAAACATGGCGCTTTTAATGGTTTATTACTTACAATAAAAAGGCTATCACATTGTCACCCGTGGCATGATGGTGGCCATGATCCTGTACCGTAATATTAAATCGCCACACATCTTAATACCTTATAAATACTGTATAACTAACCTGAACTAATTTGCTTAACCTAACACTTGCTGAATTAAACACTGGTCACAAAAATTATGGATACTCGCCGCTTAATATTGTTTGTTATTTTCTCTTTCTCTATCATGATGTTGTGGGATGCATGGCAGCAAAAAGATAAACCAGTTGAGCTTGCGGTACAAGGTACCGCACAGCAAGAAATACCAGCATCTACCTTAGCTGCTAACGGCAATAATACAGAAAGCTCAGGCTCAGTAGGTACTATTGCAATTGATGGGCAATTTAAGCTTGAAAAAGGTCAGCGCATCAGCGTTAATACAGATTTGTTTAAAGCGGAAATCGATACGATTGGCGCTGATTTGCGCCACTTAGTATTAAACAAACATCGCGCTGCCGAAGTAAAAGATGGTGATTATGTGTTAATGGATGACGCATTTAAACCGATGTTATATATAGCGCAAACAGGTTTAATTGGCGCAGATTTACCCAATCATAAGTCAACTTTTACTAGCGCCGCTACAAGTTATAGCTTAGCTGATGGTGCTGCCAGTCAAGAAGTTCGCCTTAGTTGGGCAGCTAATGGCATCACAGTAGATAAAATTTACACTTTTTATCGTGGTAGCTATGTAATTGATGTGAGTTACCAGATTACCAATGGCAGTGCTGTTGCAATTACGCCATCTGCGTATTATCAAATTGTGCATGACAGTGAATCTAACCAAGGCTCTGCAATGATGCCTACTTTTACAGGCGGTGCTTTTTTTACCGATGCTGATAAATTTACCAAAATCAAATTCGCTGATATGTCTGAAGAAGCGCTCTCTAAAACTAGTAAAGATGGTTGGATAGGTTTGGTGCAACATTACTTTGCAAGTGCTTGGATTACTAAAGCAGGCACAGAGCGTGAGTTTTACACTAAGCAGTTATCTGATAAATTGTATGCTATTGGAATGATGACGCCAGCCGCAAGCATTGGTGCGGGCGCTAGCGCACAGCTAGGCGCTAAGCTATTTGCAGGGCCGCAAACAGAAAAAGATTTAGCAGCTGCAGCGCCTGGCTTAGAATACGCGGTCGATTACGGATGGTTAACCGTAGTAGCCAAGCCCTTATTTTGGGTGCTTTCAAAAATAAACGGCTTAGTGCACAACTGGGGTGTGGCAATTATTTTATTAACTGTTTTAATTAAAGCTGCTTTTTATCCACTATCAGCTAAGAGTTATAAATCAATGGCGCAGATGCGCGAGCTGGCGCCGCGCTTACAAAGCATGAAAGAAAAGTTTGGCGACGATAAGCAAAAAATGCAACAAGCCATGATGGAAATGTATCGTACCGAAAAAATTAACCCGATGAGTGGCTGTTTACCAATATTGGTGCAAATACCTGTTTTTATCGCACTTTATTGGATGATATTAGGCTCTGTTGAATTGCGTCACGCACCATTTTTTGGCTGGATTCAAGATTTATCTGCAATTGATCCATGGTACGTGTTGCCAATTTTAATGGGCGCCACCATGATTATTCAAACTTACTTAAACCCACCGCCTACAGACCCTATTCAGGCTAAAGTAATGAAAGTAATGCCAGTGGTATTTAGCATTTTCTTCTTCTTCTTCCCTGCTGGTTTGGTGTTGTATTGGTTAGTTAATAACGTTTTATCTATATTGCAGCAGTGGTATGTTAATAAGACTATTCATGCTGAAGCTTTAGCCAAAAAAGGCAATGCAAAAAAATAACGAAACAATTGCCGCAATCGCTACAGCTAGTGGCGCTGGCGGCATTGGTATAGTTAGGGTTTCAGGCGACCTGTGTCAGCTAATAGCCACCCAAATTTTAGGTAAATGCCCTACCCCGCGCCAAGCCAACTATTTACCATTTTACGATTATAATCAACAGCTTATAGATTATGGGATTGCGATTTTCTATCAAAATCCGCATTCATACACAGGCGAAGATGTTTTAGAGCTGCAAGCACATGGTGGTACTGCGCTCATGCAAATTTTGCTGGCTCGCTGTATTGCCTTAGGTGCGCGTCAAGCGCAGCCAGGCGAATTTACCCGCCGTGCTTATTTAAACGACAAGATTGATTTAGCCCAAGCTGAAGCGGTAGCTGATGTGATTAATGCTTCTACCGTAGAGGCTGCACGCAGTGCTGTGCGCTCATTATCAGGTGAATTTTCAAATAGTATTAATGAGGTATTGTCTAAGCTAATTAATTTACGATTGTATGTTGAGGCCTGCCTAGATTTTCCAGAAGAAGAAATTGATTTCATTACCCAAGGCAATGTGGAAAAGAAATTAGCAGCTATTGTTAATGAGTTAGAAACGGTATTTACAAAAGCGAAACAAGGTAGCCTATTGCGAGAAGGTATTCATGTTGTATTGATTGGCCAGCCGAATGTAGGAAAATCGAGCTTGATGAATCAGCTGGCTGGTGAAGAAGTTGCAATAGTTACGGCGATTGCTGGCACAACACGCGATACTATTAAAAGCACAATTCAAATTAATGGCGTACCGCTGCATGTTATCGATACGGCAGGCTTGCGTGAAACTGATGATGAAGTAGAAAAATTTGGTATTGCGCGAACTTGGCGAGCCACAGAAACGGCCAATATCGCATTATTATTGGTAGATGCAGCTCATGGTATTACAGAGAAAGAAGAATCGATTTTAGACCGCTTGCCGCAAGAAATTAACAAAATTTGGGTGCATAATAAAATTGATGTTTCAAATGAGTCGGCATTATTGTTGGATACAAATAACGAAACACATGTTTACCTATCGGCTAAAACAGGTTTGGGTATCGATTTGCTAAAAACTCAGTTGCTGAAATTAGTTGGCTATCAAGCCAGTGGCGAAGGTGTGTTTATGGCGCGAGCTAGACATTTGGATGCTTTAACGCAGGTAAACCAACACTTACATACTGCGCAAACAAATATAAATTCAGCAGAATTGCTTGCAGAGGAGTTGCGATTGGCTCAGACATCGCTTAGCAGTATTACTGGAAAATTTACACCAGATGATTTGTTGGGTGAAATTTTTAGTAAATTCTGTATCGGTAAGTAAATCATGTTGGCAATTAGTCTTGCCGTAAACAATAAAAAAGGCGCACAAAGCGCCTTTTTTATTGTTTATTTATTTAACAAAATTACCTAGCAAATTGTATTTATCAGCAAGTAAGTAGTAAAAAACTAAACGAGATTTAAAGCGATCATCTTTCATCTTGGCACAAACTTCTTCAATGGCTGCATTAAGTGCATCATCATTATGTGTAAGACCCAATTTTTTCTGTAAGAAATTTTTACGAACAGTGTCTCTTTCGTTCTCGTCGCCACAAGAAACATAACGAGAATCTTTATTATTTAACACTAAAGCATAGGTTCTGGCCATGCCTTGCAAAGCGGCATCGTTGATTTTGGAGGTGTATTTTGCGAGTAAATCTTTTTGTTCTTGAATATCAGCCATCATTTTCTCCTAACTGGTTTATAAACAATTATATTAATTGCAACGTTAAGCATAACAGCGGCTGTAAGAGAAGAGAGCAATTTTAACTGACAACTGCGCGCCTATACGGCAATTAGCTTGTTATACAATTTCGCTAACGACACTATAGGCGTCTAGTTGCCCATCCGTCAATAGCTTGATTTGTAAAATATTATAAAGAAGTGTTTCACGTGAAACACTGGCGAAAATGCGCTTTTACATGACTTAGTGTTGCGATTGCAGTAAAATCTAATTCTTTGATAGTTAAGCATTTAACCATGAATTTTCCTGATATTTTTGATGTGATTGTAGTGGGCGGCGGTCATGCGGGCACGGAGGCTGCGCTGGCGTCTGCACGTATGGGCCAAAAAACATTATTACTAACGCATAATATTGAAACGCTGGGCCAAATGTCTTGCAATCCTAGCATTGGCGGCATTGGTAAAGGGCATTTGGTAAAAGAAATTGATGCGCTAGGCGGCATAATGGCGCAGGCAACTGATATTGGCGGTATTCAGTTTCGTATCTTAAACTCATCTAAAGGACCTGCTGTGCGTGCTACTCGCGCACAGGCAGATCGCATTTTGTACAAAGCCGCAGTGCGCCATAAATTAGAGAACCAGCCTAACCTATGGCTGTTTCAGCAGGCTGTAGATGACATTATTTTAGATGGTGACCATGCGGCAGGCGTTGTTACCCAAATTGGTTTGCGTTTTAAATCTAAAAGTGTGGTGCTAACTGCGGGTACATTTTTAGGCGGATTAATTCATGTGGGTTTGCAAAATTATAGTGCGGGCCGTGCGGGCGATCCGCCGGCAATCTCGTTGGCAGCGCGTTTGCGCGAAATTGGCCTGCCTGCAGGCAGACTAAAAACGGGTACACCACCTCGTATAGATGGGCGCACTATTGATTACAGTGTGATGTTAGAGCAGCCTGGTGATAACCCTGCGCCAGTATTTTCATTTATGGGCAATATTGCGCAACATCCTGCGCAGGTGCCCTGCTGGATTACTCACACTAACGAGCGCACGCACGATATTATTCGCAGCGGTTTGGATCGCTCCCCCATGTACACTGGTGTAATTGAAGGCGTTGGGCCGCGTTATTGCCCAAGTGTGGAGGATAAAATCCACCGATTTGCTGATAAAGATTCACACCAGATTTTTTTAGAGCCTGAAGGCCTAACTACAAACGAAATCTATCCAAATGGTATCTCAACAAGTCTGCCGTTTGATATTCAGTTGGCCTTGGTGCGCTCCATTAACGGCCTAGAAGGCGCACACATACTGCGTCCTGGCTATGCCATTGAATATGATTATTATGACCCGCGCGCACTTAAGGCTAGCTTAGAAACCAAATCTATTAAAGGTTTGTTTTTTGCAGGGCAAATTAACGGCACAACGGGTTATGAAGAGGCTGCAGCGCAAGGCTTATTGGCTGGGGCAAACGCAGCGCTTTATGTGCAAGAAAAAGAAGCTTGGTGCCCTGCCCGTGACGAGGCTTATCTGGGTGTTTTGGTTGATGATTTGGTTACAACTGGTGTTACCGAGCCGTATCGTATGTTTACTAGCCGTGCAGAATATCGGCTACAGCTTCGTGAAGATAACGCAGATATGCGCTTAACAGCTAAAGGCCGAGAGCTCGGCTTGGTGGATGATGTGCGTTGGCAAGCGTTTGAGCGTAAACAAGAAGCGGTTGCTCGTGAGCAAGCGCGCTTGAGACGTACTTTTGTACAGCCAAGCCACTTAACTAAAGATGGTGTTTCACGTGAAACACAAATTGCAGTTTTAGGTAAAGAGTTAGAGCATGAATACAGCTTGTTTGAATTGTTGCGCCGGCCAGAGGTAAGTTACGAAGGTTTGTTGGCTTTAATTCCAAGCGATGAAACGCTGACGATTGAAGTTAAAGAGCAGGTGGAAATTGCAGCTAAATATCAAGGTTATATCGACCGCCAAAAAGAAGAAATTGCCAAACAAAAAGGCAGCGATAATATTAAGCTTGGCGCAGAAATTGATTATTTAGATGTGCATGGCTTAAGTATAGAGGCGCGCCAAAAACTGGCGATGCATAAGCCTGAAACCATAGGTCAGGCTGGTAGAATTTCAGGCATAACTCCAGCTACCATTTCGATATTGCTGGTTTATTTGAAACGTAAACATAAAAAGCAAGCTAGCCAAATCAATACGCAGGCCGCATGACGCAAGCTGAGCTGTTGTCCAGTGGCATTGCTGAAATGGGGTTGGTTGTATCGTTTGAAGCGCAACAAAAGCTACTGGCTTATTTAGGGTTATTGCAAAAGTGGAATAAAGTTTACAACTTAACAGCCGTTCGCGATCCACTTGAGATGGTGACCTTGCATTTGTTAGATAGCTTAAGCGTGTTGCCGCATATAAAAGCTAAAAATTTATTAGATGTAGGCAGTGGCGGAGGTTTGCCAGGCATTGTGCTGGCGATATGTATACCAGAGTTGCATGTGACAACTATTGATACTGTACAGAAAAAAACTATATTTATGCGTCAAGTTAAAGGTGAGCTGGGCTTAGACAACTTGGAGGTGGTGCATGCGCGTGTTGAAAGTTATGTACCGCAGATAAAATTTGAAGCGGTCATCTCGCGAGCATTTTCAGAAATTGCTTTGTTTATAAAATTAACACAGCATTTATTGTTAGAAAATGGTCGTTGGTTTGCTATGAAGGGCTTAATGCCAAAAGACGAAATTAATGACCTGAATATTAAGCCTGCACAGACTATTGCATTAGTAGTAGCTGGTTTAAAAGCAGAGCGGCATTTGCTCGTCTTTAACAATGTAAGCCCATAATGTAACTCCTGTTCAAATGTAGTTTTGATCAAAAATTAAGTTCTAGAGAAGCGCGAATGAAAATATTAGCAATTACCAATCAAAAAGGTGGTGTTGGTAAAACAACCACTTGTGTAAATTTAGCGGCTAGTCTGGCGGCTAATAACGAAAAAGTATTGCTGGTTGATTTGGATCCGCAAGGCAATGCCAGCACTGGCAGTGGCATTGATAAGTCACATCTTAAGCATAGTATTTATCATGTGTTAATTGGTGAAAAAACATTAAAACAAGTGATTATTGCAAGTGAAAAAGGCGGCTACGATATTGCTCCATCTAATCGCGAGTTGGCTGGCGCTGAAGTTGAGCTGGTGAACGAAATTGCGCGTGAAACTCGCTTAAAACAAGCGCTTTCAAGCATAAGTGAGTACGATTATGTTTTGCTTGATTGCCCTCCCGCACTAAACTTGGTTACCGTAAATGCGCTCACCGCCGCCGATACGGTGATGATACCGATGCAATGTGAATACTACGCGCTAGAGGGCTTGTCTGATTTGGTGAATACCATTAAAAAGGTGCGTGCGCACTTAAATCCCAAATTAGAAATTGAAGGTTTGCTGCGTACTATGTTTGATAACCGTAACATGCTGGCCAGCCAAGTATCAGAGCAGTTAGTAAGTCATTTTGGTGACAAAGTATATACCACCGTAATACCACGCAATATTCGTTTAGCCGAGGCGCCAAGTTATGGCTTGCCCGTGTTGATATACGATAAATTATCTAAAGGTGCAGTGGCTTATTTAGCTTTGGCTAAAGAAATTATAGAAAAAAATAAATCAGTAAAATCAAACGGTTAAATTAAAAGGTGCTGGTATATGGTTAAACAAAAAGGTTTGGGGCGTGGTTTAGATGCGCTATTGGCTGGCGATATTGAAGACGCTGCAAGTAACGACGCTTTAAAAATGCTAAATGTTGCGCAATTGCAGCCTGGCAAATATCAGCCGCGCTCATATATGGATGACGCAGCCTTACAAACGCTAGCAGACTCGATAACCAATCAAGGCATTATGCAGCCAATTTTAGTGCGTCAAATTGGTAACGAACAATATGAAATCATTGCGGGTGAGCGCCGTTGGCGCGCATCAAAAATGGCAGGCTTGGCAGAGGTGCCAGTATTAGTGCGCGAAATTGCAGATGAATCTGCTTTGGCAATGGCTTTGATTGAGAACATTCAGCGTGAAAATCTAAACCCTTTAGAAGAAGCGCAAGGCATTAAGCGCTTAGTTGATGAGTTTGATATGACACACGAAAAAGCCGCTACAGCCGTTGGGCGTTCGCGAGTAGCCGTATCTAATTTGCTACGCTTATTAAGTTTAAGTGCCTTTGTTCAAGATTTATTAATGCACAATAAATTAGATATGGGCCATGCGCGCGCTTTAATTGGTTTAGACGCTGGGCAACAAGTTATGTTGGCAAATAAAATTGTGCAGCAAAATTTATCAGTGCGAGAAGTTGAAAGTTTAGTTAAAAAAATTGGTCAATCAGCTGGCGAATTGCCTCAAAAAAACCATCATAAAATCAGCATAAATCATGACGTTTTAGCTTTGCAAAACACATTAAGTGAAAAAATTGGTGCTGTAGTTAGCATTTCGGCTAAATCCAACGGTGCAGGCACCCTTAAAATTAACTACAGCAATTTAGATCAGCTTGATGAGATTATTGGCAAAATAGCACGCTAAGTATCTCATTTTGTTTAACTTGTACTTAACTAAAGTGCTTGACTAAACTCGCTGAGTAATTCAAAATCGCGGACTTTGCTACTAAGCCTAAATTTTCAGACCATTTATTATTGTGAATAATTAATATGACAGAAAATACAACTGCAGGCTTAGAGGCGGAACGTAATGTGTTTACTAAAATGCTGTTATTGCAATTGGCCGCGATTACAGTAACGGCAATAGCCGCTTATATTATTGCTGGCTTACACGCAGCGTTATCAATTTTTGCAGGCGGCCTACCAGTAATAATAGGTGCTTTTTTAGCCTCAAAAATAGCCTACAAAAAAAGCAATACAGCATCTACAGCATTAATGAGGTTACTGGCTGCAGAAGGTATAAAAATATTAGTAATTATTGTTTTACTATTTTTAGTATACAAACTTTACAGTGGCTTGGTTCCATTTGCCCTGATCACAGGTTTGGTAGTAGCTGCAATGCTATCAGGTATAGCAATCAGTAAGATTAATAAACAAGTTAATAACATACAAATTTAAGAGTCAATATGTCGACAGAACACGCACAAGAAGCACTAACGCCATCTAGCTACATACAGCATCACTTAAGTTTCAACGCACAATCACTGGGCGAAGGCAGTTTTTGGACAATACACGTTGATACTTTAGTGACATCGGTTGTTCTAGGGTTGCTAGTTATTGCTTTGGTTTGGTTGGTTGCTCGCAAAGCTCACGCTGGCGTGCCAAGTAAATCTCAAGCTTTTGTAGAGTTACTATTTGGTTTTGTAGATGATCAAGTAAAAAATATATTTCACGGCAATCGCCACTCTTTTATAGCTCCAACAGCATTAACCGTCTTTTTATGGGTTTTAGCCATGAACGCAATGGACTTTTTACCAGTAGATTGGGTTGCTGGTATTGCTGAGCTTATTGGCGGCGAACATACAAAATGGCGCCCTGTACCAACTTCAGACGTAAATACTACTTTTGCATTGGCCTTATCCGTGTGGATACTAATGATATTCTTTAGTATAAAAGTAAAAGGCCTTGGTGGCTGGATACACGAAATTTTTACAGCTCCTTTTGGTTCGCCAAGCTTTAAAATGCCTAAAACAGTAGGCGGCGCAGTAGGTTTGTTATTTAGCCCACTATTATTTTTAGCAAACTTTGCATTTAACATGATTGAGTACATATCAAAACCGCTTTCTCATTCATTGCGACTGTTTGGCAACATGTATGCTGGTGAAGTTATTTTCATGTTAATTGGTATGCTAGCTGCAACAAGTATCGCAGGAACAATTTCAGGCGCATTGTTAGGCGCGGCTTGGTCAATATTCCACATCTTGATTGTAGCTTTGCAAGCATTTATATTCATGATGATGACGGTAGTTTATTTATCGATGGCGCACGAAAGCCATTAATAATTTGTAGTAAGTTAGTTAGTTTTAAGTATTTGGTTTCAAAATTTATATAGTAATAATTTTCACTTGAGAGGGTAACAAAATGGAAGCATTAGCAATGGTTCAGGCCTACACAGCAATTGGTCTAGGTCTTATGGTTGGTTTGGGCGCACTAGGTGCATGTATTGGTGTAGGTATTATGTGTTCTAGCTTTTTAGAAGGCGCAGCACGTCAGCCAGAAATGATTCCAGAATTGCAAGGTAAAGTATTCTTGCTACTAGGTCTTATCGATGCTTCATTCATTATTGCTGTTGGTATTGTAATGATGTTTGCATTTGCAAACCCATTGTTAAGCGCGGTAACAGTAGCAGGTTAATCATTTGTTAAGTAAGCGATTAAAACAATTAATTTTGTTTTAATCGCCTAATCTCAAAGCCTTAATAACTGGAAATGACATGAATATTAATCTGACATTAGTTGCACAAGCGATTGCTTTTGCTATTCTAATTTGGTTCACCGTGAAATATGTATGGCCGCCGCTGTTGCAAGCAATCGAAACGCGTCAAAAAGAAATCGCTGATGGTTTGGCTGCAGCTCATGAAGGTAAAAGTGCGTTAGAAGTCGCTGCTAAAAAATCAGAATCAACTTTAAACGAAGCTAAGCAAAAAGCCTCTGAGATTATTGGTCAGGCCGAAAAACGCGCAAGCCAAATCGTTGAAGAAGCAAAAGGCAATGCTAAAGTTGAAGGCGAGCGCATCGTTGCGGGCGCTAAAGCAGAAATCGATCAAGAAGTTAATCGTGCGAAAGAAAGTTTACGTGCGCAAGTTTCTGCATTAGCAATAGCGGGTGCTGAAAAAATATTGCGCAAAGAAATCGATAGTAAAACGCACAGCGAAATGCTTTCTAAACTTGCGGCAGAGCTCTAAGAGAGTATAGGGGAAATATGGCTGAATTATCAACCATTGCAAGGCCTTACGCTGTAGCGGCTTACAAGCTGGGACGTGAGCAAAAAGCACTAGTAAAATGGTCTGAAATGTTAAGTTTTGCTGCGGATGTTGCAACTAACCCGCAAATGAAAACTTATATAGAAGATCCAAAAGTGCTCGATAGCGATTTGCAGGCAAACTTTTTAAAAGTGTGCGGCGACCAGTTAAATGAGTTCGGTCAAAACTTAATTAAAGTGTTGATCGAAAACAATCGTATTTCAATTTTACCAGCAATAAAAAGCGCTTTCGAAGAGCTTAAAGCGCAAGATGAAGGCGTTCTAGATACCCAGATTGTTGCAGCAGCTAAGCCTAGTGCAGCAGAAATAAAAGATCTGGTAAAACGTTTAGAAGCTAAGTTTGGCAAAAAAATTGAAGCCAATGTGACGGTAGATCCAGAACTAATTGGTGGCATTAAAATTATTGTTGGCGATACCGTAATCGACGCGTCCGTCAAAGCTCAATTACAAAATTTAGCCTATACGCTCACCGCATAAGGCAAGAAAAACTTAGGAGTCATAATGCAGTTATCTTCATCAGAAATCAGTGAACTGATTAAAAGCAGATTAGAAAATTTTTCGACCAGTGCTGAAGCGCGTACACAAGGTACAGTTATTTCAGTAACTGATGGTATTGTTCGTGTGCACGGTCTCTCAAACGTAATGGCGGGTGAGATGATTGAGTTTCCAGGCAACACATTTGGTTTAGCGCTTAACTTAGAGCGTGATTCAGTGGGTGCAGTGGTTTTAGGTGATTACGAGCACATTACTGAAGGCGATACTGTTAAATGTACAGGTCGTATTTTGGAAGTGCCAGTTGGTCCAGAATTAATTGGTCGCGTAGTGAACGCCTTAGGTCAGCCGATTGATGGCAAAGGCCCAGTCAACGCAAAAATGACTGACAAAATTGAAAAAGTAGCGCCAGGCGTGATTGCACGTAAATCAGTTTCACAACCAGTGCAAACTGGTTTGAAATCAGTGGACTC
>JANMNC010000041.1:0-5186 GCA_031373695.1 Methylotenera sp.
TTAGGAGTTTTAAATGAACAAGTTTTTAATCGCAGTAGCAGTAGCCACGACACTAGGTTCTGCCAATATGGTCTTTGCGGGAGAAAAAACCGTTATGGTTGGCGGCCAAAGCATGTTTGCCAGCAAAGATATTGTAGACAATGCGGTTAACTCTGCAGACCACACAACGCTAGTTGCTGCAGTAAAAGCAGCTGGTTTGGTAGATACTTTAAAGTCTAAAGGCCCTTTCACTGTATTTGCCCCAACTAATGCCGCTTTTGCCAAATTACCAGCAGGCACGGTAGAAACTTTAGTTAAACCAGAAAGCAAAGCAACGTTAACTTCTATTTTAACCTACCACGTAGTATCTGGTACTTACGACTATAAAACGCTGGCTGCAGACATTAAAAAAGGCAAAGGTAGCGCTGAGTTAACCACCGTAAACGGTAGTAAATTAACCTTTAAAATGAATGGTGATCACAATATTATGGTAGCCGATACGAGTGGCAATATGGCCAATATTAGTACTTATGATGTTTATCAGTCTAATGGTGTAATTAACGTCATTGATACCGTTTTATTGCCTAAATAATTCATATAGTAATTTTTGTTATAGCGTGCCACAAAGGCTTACCAGCATAAAGTTGGTAAGTTTTTTTTATAAGCTAATTTTAAATATTTTTTAAAATTAGCTTATAAAAACTTGTTGCCAAAAAGCACTTACTGCAGCCACATGAGCGCTCACTAGATTCACCTCAATGTGCATGTGGCTGGCGCCTTGTAATTTAAGCGCATGCTGTAAGCGGCGATACTCGCGATAAGCTTGCGACACATGTTGGGCCAGTGCCGCATCAATAATGTTGAGTGTTGCCATCAAGTTTAATAAGGCAATATTGCCAATGTTTTGAGTTAATTGAGGGTGTTGTTTAGCATGTGCTAATACCAAATATTGCGTAGCAAATTCCACATCGATAATACCCCCAACACTATGTTTAATATCGAATAAATTGGCCGCAAGGTGATGGCTTGGGCGCATTTTTTCACGCATATTCGTCACTTCTGTTTTTAGCTGTTGCAAATCTCTAGCTTGAGTGAGCACCTCAAATCTAATCTGCTCAAACGCGCTACCAATCTCAGCATCGCCAGCCACAAACCTTGCTCGTGTTAAGGCTTGGTGCTCCCAAACCCAAGCTTTATTCAGTTGATAATCGCGAAATGCTGCTACGCTGCTAACCAAAAGCCCGCTATTACCATCGGGTCGCAGTTGCAAATCAGTTTCGTACAATAAGCCTGCATTGGTGAGGCTGTTAAACCAGTTATTAATGCGCTGTGCAAAGCGTGCATAGATATCAGACGCTTCTGAATGGGTATCATCATAAATAAAAATTATATCTAAATCAGACACATAGCCTAACTCTTTACTGCCTAGTTTTCCGTAACCAATGATAGAAAACTTAGGAATATTGCAATGTTTGTATTTAAAGTTTTGCCAAATAGTTTGCAAACTCACCTGCAAAATGGTGTCGGCTAAGGCGCTTAAATAATCTGAAAGCGTTTCAAGCGACAGCGTATTGGCCTTGTCTTCATTTAATAGGTCTTGCGCTGCAAATCGCATAATTGCGGCATGCTTAAAATGGCGCATGGCATCCATTTGTGCCTCTATATTATTTTGTGCTTCCGTATCACCATCTAAGGCCTGCATAGTTTGCGATAAGCGTGCCCGCAACATTACAAAATCAGGCGCGGCATAAAGGTTTTGCGTATCTAATAACTCATCTAACAAAATAGGGTGTGCAGCCAAATACTGCGCCAACCAAGGGCTGGCAGCGCATAGCTTAATGACCAAATTTAAAGCCTGCGGATATTCGGCCAATAAAGCCAAATAACTAGCTCGGCGGCAAATACTTTCTAGCAAGTTAATGGTTCTTAACAATGCAATATCACTATTTGGCTGTAAGCCTGCCTGCGCAATCACTAAGGGCATCAATTTATCAAACCGCTGACGGCTTGATTCTGGTAGCTGCTGATAACGGCTGCTTGCATGCAACATTTGTAAATGTTGTCGAGTAATTTTAGTATCGCTGTAACCCGCATCTAGCAAGGCTTGCAGAGCATGCTCTGTAATGAGCGTATCTTGCCATAGCGCACTGTGTAATAACGCTTCGGTGCTCGCATCGTTTGGTTTGGCTGGCTCGGCAAATGTGGCATCAAAATGCATTTGCACCTGCTGACGGTGCAAGTTAAGCTGCGCTAAAAATTGTGGCCAATTTGCAAACTGCATCGCATCAGCAATACGCGCTTTAGCTTCTTCTATTTTAGGTAAATCTTGCGTTTGCTGGTCATCCACATACATTAATCGATGTTCTAAATTGCGTAAAAAAACATAGGCAGTGGTTAACTCACTTACCACCTCTGCTGGCAATAAGCCTTTAGTTTGCAATAATTTTAATACCGCTAAAGTCGGCTTTATTTGCAAGCTGCTGTCAGTGCCACCACGTATTAATTGAAACACTTGGGCGATAAATTCAATTTCGCGAATACCGCCACGACCCAGCTTGATATTGTCAGATAAGCCTTTTTTAGCTACATCACGCTGAATCTGCGTTTTTAAATCACGCATGCTTGCAAACGCGTTGTAATCTAAATATTTTCTAAAGATAAATGGTTTTAAAAGCTTGTTAATGATGGCCTGCGGGCCAACAACCACGCGGCCTTTCAGCCATGCATAGCGCTCCCATTCGCGGCCATTATTTTGATAATAGTCTTCTAGCGCATCGCAATTGGGCACCAGCACGCCTTCACTGCCAAACGGCCGCAGGCGCATATCCATGCGAAAAACAAAACCGTCTTCGGTAACATCATCCAGCGCTGCAATGATTTTTTTACCTAACTTATTAAAAAAATCTTGGTTGCTGGTTGCATTGGCGCCATCAGTTTCGCCCGTCTGCTCAAAGCTAAAAATTAAATCCACATCAGATGACACGTTAAGTTCAGCGCCGCCCAGCTTGCCCATGCCCACTATGATTAGCTGCTGCGGCTCTCCAGCTAGGTTGCGAGGCTTGCCAAATGCTAGCTCCATCCATGCTTGATGATACTTAACTGCTGTTTGCAAAGTGACTTCTGCTAAGTGCGATGTGGTTTGTATCACCTCAAATAAATCACATAAACCATTTAAATCGCGATACATCAAGCGTAAAAGCGTACGTTGCCGCAGCCTCCTTAAAGCTTTTTTAAGTGTTATTTCATCTGTAATATTAGTGTCATCTAAAAACTGTTGCATTGCTGCAACTGCATACACTTGATTATGATTTTGTAGCAAATCATCTAACAATTGCGCATCTTTTGACAACAATCGCGCAGCATATAAACTGCAATGCACCAAACGCTGTATGCCCGCGCCAAAACTGGCGGGTGGGTGACTAGAGGACAAGCATTTTTCAAGTGTTAGCATGCAAATTTTAGGGTAATATAAGAGTTAAAGTTTTGTTACATCTTACATTAATCATTATTATAAAAAAGTAATTTGGGGAGTTAAGTTGCATGGCAATTGAGTCTGTTTTAACCGAAAATCGCATTTTTCATCCTAGTGAGGCATTTAAACAGCAAGCACATGTATCTGGCATGGATGCTTACCACGCCTTGTGCGCAGAAGCAGAAACCGATTACGAAGGGTTTTGGGCCAAATTAGCGAAAGAGTTACTGGTTTGGCATAAGCCTTTTACAAAAACGCTTAACCAAGCCAATGCGCCATTTTACAAATGGTTTGAAGATGGCGAGCTTAACGTTTCTGTAAATTGCTTAGATAAACACTTAGCCACAATACCCAACAAAACTGCCATTATTTTTGAGGCGGATAATGGCGATAGCAAAACCGTTAGCTATCTTGAGCTATACACCCAAGTTTGCCAGTTTGCCAACGGCCTAAAAACGCTTAATTTACCACTAGGCTCGCGTGTCATTATTTACTTACCAATGGGCATAGAGGCAGTAGTAGCCATGCAAGCCTGTGCGCGTATCGGCTTAATTCACAGCGTGGTTTTTGGTGGATTTTCAGCCAAAAGCATTCACGAACGTATTTTAGATGCGGGTGCTGCCGCCATTATCACCTCTGATGGTCAATATCGCGGTGGCAAAACTTTGCCGCTTAAAACAGCAGTAGATGAAGCGCTTGCCATGGGTGATTGCGAATCTATTCAAAAAGTAATTGTGCTTAAAAAAACAGGCTTAGACATCGCTTGGGCTAGCAATAATATTTGGTGGAGCGACTTAATAAAAGATCAAAAAGACACTTGCGAACCAGTCATGGTAAATGCGGAACATCCGCTATTTTTGCTCTACACTTCTGGCTCAACTGGCAAACCAAAAGGCGTGCAACATAGCTCTGCAGGCTATTTACTACATGCCATGAACAGCATGCGCTGGACATTTGATATTAAGCCAGACGATGTATTTTGGTGTACCGCAGATGTGGGCTGGATTACTGGCCACACCTATGTAACCTATGGCCCGCTTGCTATGGGCGCAACACAGATTATTTTTGAAGGCATACCTACTTACCCCGATGCTGGCCGCTTTTGGCAGATGATAGAAAAACACAAAGTATCAATTTTTTACACTGCACCTACTGCTATTCGCTCACTTATTAAGGCATCTGAAACCACGCCTGAAGTACATCCAAAACAATCTAATTTATCTAGCCTACGCATTTTAGGCTCTGTGGGTGAGCCCATTAACCCACAAGCTTGGATGTGGTATTTTGAAAACGTAGGCGGTGGCACTTGCCCTATTGTAGATACATTTTGGCAAACCGAAACTGGCGGTCATGTCATCACCCCGCTACCAGGCGCTACATCGCTGGTTCCTGGCTCATGCACCCTGCCGTTCCCAGGTATCGATATTGCAGTAGTAGATGAAACTGGCAAGGATGTGCCATGGGGTACTGGCGGTTTGTTGGTCATAAAAAAACCATGGCCGTCAATGATTCGCACCATTTACAACGATGACGAACGCTATGTTTCTAGCTATTACCCAGCCGATTTAGGCGGTAAAACTTATTTAGCTGGCGATGGCGCGGTGCGCGATGCCATCACTGGCAACTTTACTATTATGGGCCGTATTGATGACGTGTTGAATGTTTCTGGGCACAGATTAGGCACCATGGAAATTGAATCTGCCCTCGTATCTAACCCATTGGTGGCTGAGGCCGC
>JANMNC010000042.1:0-8307 GCA_031373695.1 Methylotenera sp.
ATTTGCATAATTTTCCCCTTAGCCTGGATGCTTGTCTGTGTACGGCATTAAAGCCAAGAAACGTGCGCGTTTAACCGCTGACGTTAGTTGACGTTGATATTTAGCTTTTGTGCCTGTCATACGGGCTGGAATAATTTTTGCATTTTCTGAAACAAAATCTTTAAGCAAATCAACATCTTTATAATCAACTTCTTTGATGCCTTCTGCACTAAAACGGCAGTAACGGCGGCGTTTATACATTTCTCTTGCCATGGTGTAACTCCTAAATTCTTTATATGGTCTGTATTTAAACAGTCTCTAATTGGGTTATATGCATGACCAATTGATTACTTTTCATACTGCGCTTGGCTAAAAAACCTTTAGCTTTTATATTAAAGCCTAGCTGAATATTTTGTTTTGCTAGTTCACCTAAAGCAACTGCACTCACTTCACATTCAACTTTTCTTTTTAAACCCGCTTCTAATTGCTCAGAAGTATGCTGCAACACAAAACTTAACAACGGTATGCCTGCTGGGGTATGGCGTATTGGCTCAATTTGCACAACAACACCATTAATTACCAGCGTATTCACTTTAACTTAAGCGGCTGCAACCTCTGCAGCAGGTGCTGCTACTGGCGCAACAACAGCTGGCGTTTCATCACGGCTAAGCACTGATCTAGATTTTTCTTCTTTCATCATTGGGCTAGGCGCAGTAACGGCAGTTTTAGTACCCATTGTTAAATGGCGCAAAACGGCATCGTTAAATTTAAAACCATGTTCTAGTTCATCTAAAACAGTTTGGTTACATTCAATGTTCATTAGCACGTAATGGGCTTTGTGTATTTTTTGAATTGGATAAGCCAGTTGACGACGGCCCCAATCTTCTAAACGGTGCATAGTGCCGCCGTTGCTGGTAACTAGCGCACGGTAACGCTCAATCATCGCTGGCACTTGCTCGCTTTGGTCCGGATGGACGATAAAAACTACTTCATAATGTCGCATGAAATCTCCTTGTGGTTGTAGCCACCTACTATGCATGTAGTGTGGCAAGGTTTGTAAAGGACGCGATTATAGTGAAAATTCGCTTAATAATCAAACTAATTGTTGGTTTCGCGCCTGAATTAACAAGCTTTAAAAATAATTAACCCACATTACCAAATTTTAAAGCCCATAATGCTTAATCAGTTGATTTTAAAAGGCAGTTAGCATGCACACAAATGACTTAAGAACTCACCACCAGCCTGTTAATTTTTCAGACCATATTGCCTATGCTTTTACCAAGTTTTTGCGCTTTTTAGCCGATACTTTTTTTAGCGGCCGTTATGGGCACCGCGCTGTAGTACTAGAAACTGTGGCAGCTGTGCCAGGCATGGTAGGCGGCGCATTGCAGCATTTGCGTGCATTACGCCGTATGCAAAGTGATAGCGGCTGGATACGCAAACTGCTAGACGAGGCCGAAAACGAACGTATGCATTTGATGACGTTTATTGAAATTGCCAAACCAAATGTGTTGGAACGACTTTTAATTGTTGCGGCGCAAGGTGTATTTTATAACTGCTTCTTTTTGTTGTATTTAATTTCGCCTAAAACCGCACATCGCGTAGTAGGCTATTTTGAGGAAGAAGCTGTTTATAGTTACACCGAATATTTAGCGGGTGTAGATAGCGGCATACACGAAAATGTAGCTGCCCCACAAATTGCTATCGACTATTGGGGATTAAGTGCAGATGCGACTTTGCGTGATGTGATTTTGGTAGTGCGTGCCGATGAGGCTGGGCATAGAGATGTGAATCATGAGTTTGCCAATCAATTAAGTTGATTGTTTATTTTTTAGAGTGCTTTTTAGCGTTAATTTGTTTAATTTTTAACACCAAAATCATTGCTGATAAACATACCGTAATGGCATTAGCAATAATAATTGGCCAATCATGCTGCAATAAACCATAAATTAACCATAGCGCAACACCCAGCGTAAACGTGCTGTACATGGGCAACGAAATGCCCGATAAATCACGCGTTTTGTATGAATGCAGGGCTTGTGGCACAAAAGCCAAAGTCGTTAGCAATGCGGCAAAACTGCCAATAATATTAGTTGTTAACATTATTAAATACTTTAATTAAATATTTTAAATAATTGATTTATATATTAAATTAAATCTGGCATCTCTGCGCCAAAAACTTTAATTTTTAGTTTTTTCAATTGATCTCTAAAATCAGCAGCTTTTTCAAACTCTAAGTTTTTGGCCGCATCATGCATGCATTTTTCTATGCGTTTCATTTCTTTGGCTAATTGTTTTTCGCTTAAGCTTTCGTAACTGGCTTGATCTTGCGCGGCTTTTCTTTCTCTTAGCGCCTCATCTTTATCGTATACGCCATCAATCATGGCTTTTACACTTTTTACAATACCCTTTGGCACAATGCCGTGCAGTGTATTAAAAGCCATCTGCACACCGCGCCTACGCTCGGTTTCATCCATTGCCGCTTTCATGCTGCGGGTGATTTTATTTGCGTAAAAAATCACTTTACCATTAAGGTTTCTGGCAGCCCTGCCTGATGTTTGAATAAGGCTGCGCTCACTGCGCAAAAAGCCTTCTTTATCAGCATCTAACACAGCCACCAGCGATACTTCAGGTATATCTAAACCTTCGCGCAGCAAATTAATGCCAACTAACACATCAAACTCGCCTAAGCGTAAATCACGGATAATTTCTATGCGCTCTACGGTATCAATATCGCTATGCAAATAGCGCACTTTTACACCGTGCTCGTTTAAATAATCGGTTAAATCTTCTGCCATGCGCTTGGTTAGCGTAGTTGCCAACACGCGCTCACCCACCGCCACTCGTAGTTTAATCTCCCCTAACAAATCATCTACTTGTGTATCAGCTGGCTTTACTATAATTGGCGGATCTACCAAGCCAGTTGGGCGCGCAATCATCTCTACTACTTGTTGCTGATGATTTTTTTCATACTCTGCAGGCGTAGCAGAAACAAACACGCATTGACGCATAATGCGTTCAAACTCTTCAAACTTAAGTGGCCGGTTATCCATAGCCGATGGCAAGCGCCAGCCGTAATCCACAAGATTGGTTTTGCGCGACCTATCGCCCAAAAACATACCGCCAACTTGCGGTACAGTCACGTGGCTTTCGTCAATAATCATCAATGCGTCATCTGGTAAATAATCAATTAAAGTGGGTGGTGGATCGCCTGGGTTGCGGCCAGATAAATGGCGCGAATAGTTTTCAATGCCTTTGCAAAAGCCAATTTCGTTCAGCATTTCAAGATCAAAACGCGTGCGTTGTTCAATACGTTGTGCTTCTACTAATTTGTTTTCTTTAATATAAAAAGCTACGCGGTCAACCAGCTCTTTTTTAATTTTTTCCATCGCTTTTACGGTGGTTTCGCGCGGCGTAACATAATGACTAGATGGGTAAATTGTAAAGCGTTGGATTTTATTAAAAATTTGGCCTGTTAAGGGGTCAAACAGAGTGATTGTTTCAATCTCGTCGTCAAACAAACTCACGCGCACAGCGGTTTCGTTGTTTTCAGCAGGAAAAATATCAATCACATCGCCACGCACCCTAAAGCAGCCACGACTAAAATCAAAATCATTGCGGTCATATTGCATGCCGATTAAACGGTCTATCGCATCGCGCTGGCTTAGTTTTTCACCTTGCTTAAGGTGAAGCACCATACCGTGATAATCAGACGGGTCGCCAATGCCATATATGGCAGACACAGTGGCCACAATAATACTGTCTTCGCGCTCCAATAAAGCTTTGGTGGCAGAAAGCCGCATCTGTTCAATATGTTCGTTAATGCTAGAATCTTTTTCAATAAATAAATCGCGCGAAGGCACGTAGGCCTCTGGTTGGTAATAATCGTAATAACTCACGAAATACTCCACCGAGTTATTCGGAAAAAACTCACGAAACTCTGAATACAACTGGGCTGCAAGCGTTTTGTTAGGCGCCATAACAATAGCCGGCTTACCTGTGCGGGCAATAACATTGGCCATGGTAAATGTTTTGCCTGAACCTGTAACGCCAAGCAATGTTTGAAACTTTAATCCATCGTTAATACCTCGCGTTAGCTTGTCGATAGCTTGAGGCTGATCACCCGCTGGGGGGAACGGTTGAAAAAGTTGATATTTACTATTGGGGAATGTGACGAACACAGATTTGATTGCTTTAATAAACAAAACAAGATTTTAGCAGGCTTTTGCACATCGTATTAACAGTCATCATTGGCTTTAGCGTAATAAATTAAGCTCAATGTATAAACCTTAGTTTATGCACTTTAGTTCATGCCACATAGCTAGGTCTACCGAACTTAATATGACAAAACTAAGTCATTGTTATGAGGTTAAATAATTCACACAATTTTTTTAGGGATAACTATGCGGGCTTTAATAATCACTTCTACTTTAATTGCAACGGCATTTGCCCCCATCCAAAGCGCCTTTGCGTTAGATAAAGCCAAATTAATGGATGCCTTTTTTAGCGTAGTGATGATACGCGGCTATAACGCTACAGGTGGCTTAGCTTATGGCTCTGGTGTGGTCGTGAGCGATAATAAAGTGATCACCAATTGCCATGTTTTACGCGCCACCAAGCAACCTTGGGTTTCGCGCGGTGAAGAAACCTACCCAATAACCACCGTTAAAGTAGATGCTTGGCATGATTTATGTTTAGTTTCAACCTATGGCTTGCCGTTTAAACCAGCCATTATTGGCAAAAGTACCGATCTTAAACGTGGCCAAGAAGTGGCTGCAATCGGCCATTCTAGCGGCGCACCTGCGCCCATTACGTCTAGGGGCACGGTTAAAGGTTTGTACGATTCTGATCATGGCAAAATTATTCGCAGTGGCGCCAAGTTTTTGTTAGGCGCAAGTGGTAGTGGTCTGTTTGATATGGACGGTAAATTAGTCGGTATCAATACTTTTAAAACCTCTGGGCACGGCGGCAGCATCCACTATGCGCTACCCATTGAGTGGGTTGCACAATTAGAAAAACAGGCAGAAATAAGCACTTTCCCCATTACAGGCAAAGCTTTATGGGAAGAAGATGAAGATAAAAAACCATTTTACATGCAAGTGGCCGTACCAGAATCACGCCAAGATTGGCCCAAATTGTCCGAAGTATCTACCAAATGGACGCAAGCAGAACCAAATAATACAGAGGCTTGGTATGAGCTGGGCCTTGCTAACGAAAATATGGGTAAATTAGAGCTAGCAGAGCAAGCTTACAAGCAAGCGCTTAGTTTTGATAAAACTAATTTTGATGCCCTATTACATTTAGGCATTATTGCAAAAAGCAAAGGTGACAAAACTGAAATGCGCCGCATTCACCTTGCATTGGTAGATATTAATGAAGATATAGCCGCAGAATATATAGAGATAATGGATTGCGGTAAAGATTGTTAAAACAATATTAACGGTTAAAATATGTTGGTCTGCAGGCCGCATGTGTATTGCTTATCAGGGCATGCCAGTTAAACGCCGCATAAATAATTCCTGTAAAAAACTTACATTAATGTGACATAAATGCGCAAAAATGTGCATCTTGCAGCAGTTCATTTGTCACTCCGCCAAGTACCCATTCACGAAATCGACTATGTCCATAAGCGCCGGTAATCACAATATCGGCCTTTTGTTTTTTGGCAACCGACAAAAATTGAATAGCATCTGCATCTTCAGAAATTGAAACCAAAGGCTTGGCAGAAACATCATGGCTTTTTAACCAAGCTACCACTTGGTTAAGCCGCTCCGCGGCCACATGTCTGTCATCTTTTGCTGCAATCTCTAAGACTGTAACTTGCGAGGCTAGTTTTAGCAAAGGGAGTGCATCAGCGATTGCACGTCTGGCTTCGCGCGTATCTTTCCAGCCGATTAACATATTTTCTAACATAAATTGCGCATTAATAACGGGTACCGCTAACACTGGCCTGCCCGATTGCATAACGATTGCACCAGCATGTGTGCTATTAGGGCCTTCATAAAAATCACTTGGGCTTACGCCAGTAATAATCAAATCGGCACTACAGGCCTGTGCCACAATAAAATCGATAACTGGCTCCATTGTGACGATAGAACGGCATTCAATCGTTTTAGCGATGTCTTTAAATGTCTTTTCGAATAAGGCTTTTTCTGCTGAAATTTTTTCTTCTAAGTGCGCTTGTTCGCGGTCAAAAAAATCTAGTGCCGCATAGCCTTTACCGTAAATCATTTGCGTTTGTTGGCCCACAATAATGCCAATAACCGCGGCGTTAGTGCGTTGCGTAATCTGTTTTGCTGCTTGCAGCACTGCAAGGTTTGAATGCCCAAGTTGCAAGTGCACCATTACTGTTTGATAGCTCATATATAACGGACTCTTTCGGTTAAATTAACTATTACGCTTCTAACATAATCCGTTACATCCCAATAATCTGTGCGCCAGCACGCATAGCCATAACAAATATTGAGCTAAAAATAAATTTATGTGTGCTGGCAGACAGAAGGCTTTTGAAAAAAACCATAGTATTAAAAAAATAAAGGTAGATTTAATTAGCCTTTTGGCAAATTATAAAATTTAACTATTGATAAAGGAACTCAAATGAACTGGGATCAAATTGAAGGTAATTGGAAACAATTAAAAGGCGATATTCAACAAAAATGGGGCAAGCTAACTGACGACCAACTAGATGTGATTGCCGGAAAACGTGAACATTTGGCTGGCAAAATTCAAGAAGTATATGGCACAGCCAAAGACGAAGTTGAAAAAGAGCTCACTCATTGGCAAGCTATGCTTAAACATGAGGATAACAGCAAGGACAAAAACGGTAATAAAAAAATTAGAATGTGATGGTTTGAGCTAATTAGATGAAACATCACTATGAATGAAAAGGCCTTTTTGATGAAAGCGTTGGTTTACAAAGGGCCTGGTCAAAAATTACTGGAAGTGCGACCAAAACCGAGCATCAAGTTGCCCACAGATGTCATTGTTAAAATGAGAAAAACCACTATTTGTGGCACTGATTTGCATATTATTAAGGGTGATGTTGCAACCTGCAAACCAGGCACTATTTTAGGTCATGAAGGTGTGGGCATTATTGACGAAATCGGCGCTGGCGTGACGACATTTAAAGTAGGCGATAAAGTCATTATTTCTTGCATTAGTGCCTGTGGACGTTGCGACTATTGCCGTAAAAGCATGTATTCGCATTGCACCACTGGTGGCTGGATTCTTGGTAATAGTATCGACGGTACACAAGCCGAATTTGTGCGTATTCCGCATGCAGATACCAGCCTTTATCACATACCAAAAGGTGCAGATGAAGACGTATTAGTGATGCTGAGCGACATATTGCCAACTGGTTTTGAATGTGGTGTATTAAGCGGTAAGGTAGAGGTTGGCTCAACAGTTGCTATCGTTGGATCTGGCCCAATTGGGCTGGCAGCCCTGCTAACAGCGCAGTTTTATTCGCCCGCTGAAATCATCATGATTGATATTGATGATAATAGACTTGCCGTGAGTAAAAAACTAGGGGCGACCACAACCATCAATAGTGCGGACGGTAACGCAACGCAGCAAGTGATGAAACTAACTAATCAGCGCGGTGTAGATACGGCGATTGAGGCGGTGGGTATTCCCGCTACTTTTGAGCTTTGTGAGAACATTGTGGCACCTGGCGGCACTATCGCCAATGTGGGTGTACATGGCTGCAAGGTAGATCTACATTTAGAAAAACTTTGGTCACACAACATTACCATTACTACGCGGCTAGTTGATACGGTCTCTATACCGATGTTGCTAAAAACAGTGCAGTCAAAGCGGATTGACCCAAAACAGCTGATTACTCATCATTTCAAATTAGCTAAAATCATGCAAGCTTACGACACCTTTAGCAAAGCAGCCGACACCAAAGCGCTTAAAGTGATTATTGAAAATGATTAATAACCACTAATTGTATATTTGGTTAGCTAGCGCGACTGTAGTATCAATAAACTTCTAATTTTAATATTTACACTACCGCCAATTTGATAGGCGCTCTATTTAATAGACCCTCGATTTAATTTTCCGAAATAGTCACTTTTTGCGTAAAATAATGTTTTTATGCCTAAGTTTTAAATCAAGGAAGTTATTTTGAGTCATTCTGCTTCAACTGTTCTTTCAACGCGCGTTCAATCCATTAAAGAATCTCCCACCCTTGCCATTACCGCAAAAGCTGGTAAATATAAGGCAGAAGGCCGCCCCATTATTGGCTTGGCGGCGGGTGAGCCAGATTTTGACACGCCACAACACATAAAAGATGCAGCCATTGCCGCCATAAACGCAGGCTACACA
>JANMNC010000072.1:0-3062 GCA_031373695.1 Methylotenera sp.
GTCTGCGGATGCGTACTAAATAAGCCCTTCAAACCACCACCAGATAGGGGGTTAATAATCATCATCTGCCCTGTTTCTGGGTGTGCTTCAGCTGTTTCATTGGGTATTTGATGGGCATAATTGTGAATTTTTGTCAGTGCATCGGCCAGCGATTTTGGGTCACGGCTTATTTGTGCGCCCATTCTGTCGGCCTCAAACTCACGGCCGCGTGAAATAGCCATTTGTATTAAGCTGGCGGCCATTGGCGCTAAAAACATCATTGCAATGCCTACAATTGGGCTGCTGCGTTCACCATCGTTGCCGCGCCCACCGCCAAAAAACATACCAAACTGGGCAACCGATGCAATAGCGCCTGCCATGGTGGCCGATATAGTAGAAATAAGTGTATCGCGATGTTTAACATGCGCTAGCTCATGCGCCATAACGCCACGCAGCTCGCGCTCGGTTAATACTTGCATAATGCCTGTAGTGGCAGCGACAGCAGCGTGTTCTGGGTTGCGGCCTGTAGCAAAGGCATTGGGCTGATTTTCGTTCATCACATACACTTTTGGCATGGGTAGCTCGGCATTTTGTGCCAACTCTTTTACCATATTATAATAATTGCGAAATTGCCCCTCGCCAAAGTTGTTTTCGGGCGATACTTCTTGTGCGCCATACATTTTAAGCACTGCTTTATCGCTAAACCAATATGCGTAAACGTTCATACCTGCAGCAAATACCAGCGCAATTAGCATGCCCGAGCCGCCGCCAAGCGCTGCACCTACACTGCCAAACAAGGCAACAATAGCTGCCATTAAAATAGAGGTTTTTAACCAGTTACCAAACATGGGTTTCTCCTAAAACTAGTAAAGTGATATTTAATTAATATGCAGTTAAAACCTTTAAAATTCAAGGGCTTTATTGTTGGGTGAGGCGCTATTTACAAATAGTTAATTAAAAAGCATTTAGCCAAGTACTTTCAGCTAAAAGTACTCGGCTAAAAGTACCTAGCTAAATATTTCACCAATTTTTACATGCTGGCCTTGCACAAACTGTTGTGCGCTTTGGCGCTTGCCACCTGGCATTTGCAATTCGCATATCTCTAAAATGCCATGCCCACAAGCCACATGAATACAAAGTGAATCAAATTCATGAAGTGAGTTTGAGAGAGGGTGCCTTAGGGTATTGGCATGCAGGCCTGCTGCTAAAGCGATTATTTCACCTGCTTTTGCAGAGTTTTGTTGGTTTAAATGCTCTTGGTTAACAGGCGCTTGGCCAGCAGCAACAGCAAACCAAATACGGCACGTTTCACCTCTAAATTGCGCAGTAGCCACTGGAAAAGGATTGAACCCGCGCACCTGGCGCGAAATTTCAATAGCGCTTTTGCGCCAATCAATAGCAGCTTCGCTTTTTTCAAGTTTGTGGGCGTAAGTAACTAAGCTTTCATCTTGCGGCGTGCTAGGCAATACGCCATTATTAATTAAATCTTGCATTGCTTGCACCATTAAATCGGCACCTATTTGGCTTAATGCATCGTGCAAAGTTTGCGTAGTATCACGCTCAGTAATCGGCACCACACCTTTGCTAACCATCGCACCTGCATCTAGCGCTGGCACCACCTCCATAATGGTGACGCCAGTTTCGGCATCGCCTGCCAATAGCGCACGATGAATTGGCGCCGCACCGCGCCAACGCGGTAATAGGCTAGCATGAATGTTATAGCAACCTTTTAATGGCATATTTAGTACCAGCGTTGGAATAATCAAGCCGTAAGCCGCCACTATCATCACATCGGCATTCACAGCGGCAATTTGCGCTTGTACTTCGGCGGGCTTAAGAGATTCAGGCTGGAACACATTTAAATTGTGCTGCAAAGCCAATTGCTTCACTGGGCTAGCTTTTAGCTGCATACCGCGCCCAGCTGGTCTATCTGGCTGCGTGAGTACCATAACGATGGTATGCCCTGCCGCAATTAATGCGTGCAGCGCGGGTACGGCAAACTCTGGTGTACCTGCAAAAATTATTTTCATAATGGGTAATAAAAGGAGTTTAAAATAAAAGTGCTATCTATCGCGCAGCAATTTAACCATTTTGGTTTTAATGCGGTTACGCTTTAAGGGTGATAAATACTCTACAAAAACTTTACCCAACAAATGATCCATCTCGTGCTGAATACACACACTCAACAAACCATCAGCCTCTAATGTAAATTTTTTACCTTCTTTATCTAGCGCCTCAACCGTTATTTTTTCAGCCCGACTTACGCTCTCATACACGCCTGGCACAGACAAACAACCTTCTTCATAATCTTGTGTACCGCTTTTTTTAATAATTTTAGGGTTAATAAACACCTGCAAATTATTTTGCTCTTTGCTGGTATCAATCACAATAAGTTGAATATGTTGATTAACCTGTGTGGCAGCTAAACCTATACCAGGAGCTGCGTACATGGTATCGGCCATATCGCCAATAAAACGGCGCATTGCAGCATTAACCTCTTTAACAGGTTTAGCCACCGTATGCAGTCTTGGGTCGGGGTAATTGAGTATTGTCAGTATCGCCATGCTTTATAACCTAAGTACTAAAATAGTAAAGTGTTGTCATATATCAACAGCCAGCTTAATCAAAACCGCAGTTTTAGCAAAAAAGCTTGATTGTTGAATGGATTACATGCTAAATTTAAACCAATTTCGCGGATGCATACTATTACTTTTACCGCTATTTTGACTGAGGTCATGCAATGAATAAACGTATTATAACGCTGCTCGTGCTTAGCTGCTTAAGCTTCAATAGTTTTGCCGATGAAATCCTACTGCAAAAAAATGCGCCAGAGCGCCACGTGGTCGTAAAAGGCGACACGCTGTGGGGCATTTCTGGCAAGTTTTTAAAAGACCCTTGGCAATGGCCAAAAGTTTGGCGCATGAACCGTGAGCAAATCAAAAATCCACACCTTATTTACCCAGGTGACGTGGTGGCATTAGATACCAGTAGCGGCAGCCCGCAGTTAAAATTGGTGCGCGGAACGATAGTACTAGAGCCAGGTATCGTTGTAGAACCGCTAACAGAAGAAGCGATTCAAACCA
>JANMNC010000102.1:0-8037 GCA_031373695.1 Methylotenera sp.
GAAGAAGCATTAAATCACTTAATTAACAACACGCCTGGCGTGGTAGAGCATGGCATTTTTCGTGCGCTGAGCACCGCAGTTTTTATTGCTGGTGATGGCCACATAACAGAAAAATGGAAATAGTGTTTGCAGCTGTTTAGCCAAAATAAATTGCCATGGTTTAGGCATATTGTTAGCATTTTGCTGTTAGCTATTTTGCCAATTATTGTTGCTTGCGATAAGCCCACAAACGATACAAAAACAGCTGATGAATTTGCAAAAAAATCTGACGATATCAACACCATTACATTTGTTACCCTTAACAGCCCAAACACTTATTATGTAGATGGTAACAATGAGTTTGCAGGGCTGGAGTACGATTTAGCTAAGCTTTTTGTAAAGCAACTGGGTAACAATAAAAAACTAAAATTTATTGTCGCAAATAACATTAACCAAGTGATTCCTGCCATATTAAATAACAAGGCCGATATTGCCGCAGCCGATGTCACTATTACCGAAGTGCGCAAAGAAATTATCAATTTTTCTACGCCTTATCAAGACGTGCAGCAACAAGTGGTTTACAACAAAGAAGAGCAGAAAAAAATACCGAAAAGTTTGAAAGATTTGGTGGGCTTGCACATTTCGCTGCCCGCAGGCACTAGCTTTGTAGAGCGCTTAATAAAGCTACAACCCCGAGAGCCAGGCCTAATGTGGGAAGAGCGCTTGCACGTAGGCTCTGAACAGTTATTGCAAGAGCTTGCGCGAGGTGAAATTGATTACACCATTGCCGACAGCCATTTGGTTTCTATTATGCAAAACTATTACCCTAATTTGGGCGTGGCTTTTTCATTAGGTGAGCCAGAAAAAATTGCATGGGCAATGCCTAAAAACGGTAATCCGCAATTGCAATTGCAGGTAAATGCTTTTTTTGCAAAAATTAAAAAAGATGGCACTTTACGTAACTTGGTAGACCGCTATCACGGCAACGCAAAACGCCTTAAACCCATTGATGTTAAAAGCTTTTTAATACGTAGCCGTACTTTATTGCCAAAATACAAGCGGCTATTTCAACAAGCGCAAGAAATCACCGATTTAGATTGGCGCTTAATTGCTGCAATTAGTTATCAAGAATCGCATTGGGATACTTTTAGTACATCGCCCACCAATGTGCGCGGCTTAATGATGTTAACCGAAGGCACGGCCGACCAAATGGGGGTTTCTGATAGGCTAGATCCTAAGCAAAGTATTCGAGCAGGTGCTAAGTATGTCAATGTTTTAAAAGAAACCATGCCCGACAGAATACCAGAGCCTGACCGCACTTATATGGCGCTAGCCGCTTACAATATTGGCTATGCGCACGTTGAAGATGCGCGCGTGCTAGCGCAGCGCCTAAAACTTAACCCCGATAGATGGGCCGACGTGAAGAAAACATTGGTGATGCTTAACGACCCAACATATTACGTAAACGCTAAATATGGCTATTGCAGCGGCGGTGCGCCAGTTATTTATGTCGAGTCAATTCGCAGTTATTACAATATTTTAGAGCGTTTTGAACCTAGTTATGACAGCACCTTAGATAGCTTTAAAATCGCCAGCGCAGATATGCCTGTGCGTAATTAATGATGCTAAAGCATAATAATTAATTAGCTTTAATTGCCTCAAGATTATTCATGTAAGGGCGTAATATTTTGGGTATGGTCACGCTACCATCAGCATTTTGATAATTTTCTAATACCGCCACAAGCGTTCGCCCAACCGCTAAACCAGATCCATTCAATGTATGCACAAATTCCATTTTACCTTGCTCATTTTTAAAACGTGCTTGTAATCTGCGTGCTTGAAAAGCCTCGCAATTAGAAACAGAAGATATTTCACGATAAGTATTTTGCGCAGGCAACCATACTTCTAAATCATAGGTTTTAGCTGCACCAAAACCCATATCACCCGTGCAAAGTGACACCACACGGTAAGGCAACTCAAGCGCTTTTAGAATATTTTCAGCGTGCCCAACCATCTCTTCTAAAGCCTCATAGCTTTTGCTTGGATGCACGATTTGCACCATTTCTACTTTATCAAACTGGTGTTGGCGAATCATGCCTTTGGTGTCACGTCCGTAAGAACCTGCTTCTGAGCGAAAGCACGGCGTATGCGCTGTTAGCTTAATAGGTAAAGACTCTGCAGGAATGATTTCATCGCGCACCGTGTTAGTAAGGGTGACCTCTGAAGTTGGGATTAAATACAGTTTGCTATCGTTATGATTTAAGCTGAATAAATCTTCTTCAAATTTAGGCAACTGACCTGTACCAGTAAGCGTTTCTGTATTGACCAAATACGGCGTATAGCATTCTTCATAGCCATGCTGCTCGGTTTGTGTATCTAACATAAATTGCGCTAGCGCACGATGAAGCTTGGCGATGCCAGCACGCATAAAAGTAAAACGCGTACCAGAAAGCTTGATACCCGTATCAAAATCTAAACCCAGCGGCGTACCTACATCTGTATGATCTTTGATTTCAAAATCGAAATTACGCGGTGTACCAACCTTGCGTACCTCTATATTATCAAGCTCAGATTTTCCAGCGGGTACGCTGGCATGCGGCAAGTTGGGCACGTTTAACAATAAATCTTTTAGTTGCTCTTGAATCTCTGTTAAGCGTGCTTCGCCAGATTTAAGCTGCTCACCCAAACCAGAAACTTCTGCCATAATTACAGAAACATCTTCACCCTTAGATTTAGCAAAACCAATACTCTTGGAAGCCGCATTCCGCTTGGCTTGCAGAGCCTCTGTATTGGTTTGTATAGCTTTACGCTCAGACTCTAATTTACTAAAACTTGCAGCATCAAACGTAAAACTACGCTTGGTTAGTAGACTAACTACGCTATCTAAATCATTTCTTAATGCTTGAATATCTAACATAACTTCCTTAATACTTTTTAGCCACAGAGAACACAGAGCTCACAGAGAAATTCTTTTTATTCCGTTCACTAGCTTAGTTTCTGCAAAATTGATGATTAAACCACGCTTGAATCCAGTAGATTTTAAATAGGATAGTAACTGGGCGGTTGCAAACTCTGATAGTTTTTTTGTGATTTTAGCTCTAAAATCACCTCACCGAATACTAGCAGGTCTAGCCTTTGACCTAATATTACAGAGTCTTTATATAAAACATCAACCTGAACTTGCCTACTGTAGGGTATATCTTGCAAATCAAACTCTCGACACAGTGCTGCTTCATAGATACATTCTAGCAGGCCTGCGCCTAGAATAGAGTGCACTTCAATTGCGGCGCCAATTATTCTACTGGTTAAATCATCAGTCATTTTATTGTTTTTCTCTGTGCGCTCTGTGTTCTCTGTGGCTAAGCTATTTCTTAGCTTTTTTATCTAACTCTTTAAGGTGCGCCAATTTTTCGCTAATTTTACCTTCTAAGCCACGTGGTGTGGGCATATAAAACTGTGGCGGCGTTTTATTTTCTGTTAGTTCATCAGGAAAATAATGTACACCTGCAGCATAAGCCTCAGGCTCATTATGCGCGTAGCGGTATTCTTTGCCATAATCTAACGACTTCATGAGCTTGGTTGGCGCATTACGTAAATGCAGCGGCACAGGGTGCGATTTGTCGTTACCCACAAAGCTTTTTGCTTGATTATAAGCATTGTAAGCCGCATTACTTTTGGGTGCCACTGCCAAGTAAAGCACCGCATTACTTAACGCCAATTCACCTTCTGGCGATCCTAGCCGCTCATAAATTTGGCAAGCTTCTAAGCACATGCCTTGGGCACGCGGGTCTGCCAAACCTATATCTTCTATCGCCATACGCACAATACGGCGGCCTAAATATAACGGGTCTGCGCCACCATCTATCATACGCAAAAACCAGTACAAGGCTGCATCTGGATTACTGCCACGCACCGATTTATGTAGCGCTGAGATTTGATCATAAAATGCTTCGCCACCTTTATCAAAACGGCGCAGTTTGCTGGCCATCGTGGTTTGCAAAAAGGCTTCGTCAATATCATTTACAGCAGCTGCGCTTGCGGCATTAAATAAGCCTTCTGCAAAATTAAGTAAGCGCCTCGCGTCACCGTCTGCGTAAGTTAATATTTGCTCACGAGCTTCATCACCAATGATAATATTTTCAGCCACCAGCAACCTTGCTCGCTCTAGAAGTAAGGCCAGTTCTGGCTCACTCAACGCGTTTAGCACAAAAACCTGCGCACGGCTTAGTAGCGCACTATTCACTTCAAATGATGGGTTCTCTGTGGTGGCACCAATAAAGGTAATTAGGCCACTTTCTACAAATGGCAAAAACGCATCTTGCTGGCCTTTGTTAAATCTGTGCACTTCATCTACAAATAAAATCGTCTTACGGCCATGCTGTTGTAAGGTAAGCTCGGCGCGCTCTACCGCCTCACGAATATCTTTAATGCCACAAAGTACTGCAGAAATGGGTATAAACTCAGCATCGGCCGTGTTCGCAATAAGTCTCGCCAATGTGGTTTTTCCCACGCCTGGCGGGCCCCACAATATCATAGAGGGCAGCTTTCCAGATTGAAACGCTAAACGTAATGGCTTACTTTCACCCAACAAATGCGATTGCCCAACCACTTCATCTAAAGTTTTAGGACGCAATCTTTCGGCGAGTGGTGCCTGTGGTGTGGCTGGTTGAAATAAGTTGTTCACTTATTTTTGCTTGAAATTTAAAACGCTATTTTATGGGTTTATGTACTGAGTTACCAGCTAAAATCTTTTCGCACATTAATCGAAATCACTTTGCGCTCAAAATCGTTAATTTTTATATTTGAATCATTGCGAGTGTAGCTAAACTGAGGCTTAATAGACCAATCACGGGCTGGCACAAAACGCGCACCCAAACTGGCATCATATTGTTTATCTTTACGATTAGTTAAAAAAGCTGGATCATTTTCATCGTTGTCGCGAGACTCAACCCCAAGCGATGTATAAATCTGCCATTTGCTGCTTAAACTGAGTTGCCCACCAGTGCGCAAACCAAGCACATCTTGATCTAAAAAGCCCGATTGCGTATCGCGTGCATCTTCTTTGCCACCATAAATACTTGCGAACAGTACAGGCGTTAAATCGCCTTCAAATACGTGGCCTACATTTACACCAATAATGCTTCTATCGGCATTACGGCTGCTATTATTTGCATAATTTAAACGCGAATACTGTGCATAAACGCCCGCTTGATTATAGGCATCAATATTGTGTAGCCACTGCGCAGAAGCGCCATAAGCATGCCTAAAGCTATCTGCATCCAGATCAAAATGGTTATCTTGTACCGCTAGTGTGAAATTGTTCTTATCTAGCCTAAGTTGCAAGCCAGCGTTAAAATCTAAAGCGCTATTATCAAAGGCTGTTTCAGAGCCATTAATGCGATTGGTGCCACTTACAGAGCCAAACACTGCTAAAGCTTTATTAAGAGGCTGCCGAAACGAAATACCAGCCGCTAAATTCATAAAATTATCAGATTGTTCTTGCGCACTTTTATCTAGCGGCACTACTAGGCCACCAAAATTTGGCACACCTGCGGCAATGGTTATAGAGCCAATATTGGGCGCACTACTTACATTAGAATCGTAGCCCAAACCAAAATCTAAATACGCGCCAAAGGTAGTGGTTGTGCCTTCTATTTTATCAATAGCGGTAAGCAGTTTTTCAATAGTTTTTTTTGTAATATCATCAGGATTTTGCATCATCACATTATTAAATTCAGTTTTTGATGCTTCAGTTTCGCCCAACATAAAGTGCGCCTTGGCCATTTCGGCACGTGCCTCTTTGTGGTTTGGGTCTAAAGCCAAAACCCGCTCTAATGCAAAAGCGCCGCGTGTAGCATTGTTACTCTCAACTGCCGCAACACCTAGCACATAATCAAAATCAATATCGCCAGCGCGTGCATCTTCAAGCGGCTCTAGCAATTGATAAGCGGCTTTAAAATCACCTTTACGAATTAGGTTTTCAGCCGCTATCACTACGCTATCTTGTATGGCAAAAGCTTGAGGAATGGTAAAAATACTGAAAAATACGAAAGTAAGCGCTAAGCAGGATTTAACCTGTTGAAGATAACTGCGCATTTTTACCTTTTTTAATGACTAAATTATTGTTTGATAATAGCTAATTATGACAATTTAATAAAGTAAATTATAAAGCTAAAATTTAACCTGTAACTTAAACTGAATAGCTACTCGCCCACTACATCTACACCCTTAGGCGCTGTAAACAAAAAGGTAGAATCTTGCAATACAGGGTTACGCTCAACTTCGTTAAACGTAATGTGCGTAATGTGGTTAAAGCTGTCATACAGCTCCATTTTGCGTAATTTATCGGCTTTAAAACCCAACAAAACACGTTCAAAGCCACTTTCTTTATCTTTTGGCAGTGCTAGCACCCAAATTAAACCATCTTTACGCGTAGCATTTTTAATCACAAAGCTTTTTTCTACTGCATCGCCACCAGCGAGTAAAGCTGCGGGGCTTGAGCCTAATGTTTTACTAAGCTCGCGTATCGTTACTTGTTGCAAATCAGTATCGTACAAAAATACTTGCTTGCCGTCGCTTACAATTTGCTGTTCGTAAGGCTTTTTATAATCCCAGCGAAACTTATTAGGCCGCTGCAATTGCATGGTGCCTTCAACTTCTTGCACTTTACGACCCTTGTTATCGTTAACCACTTGGCTAAATTGCGCGCGCATGGTTTCAGTATTATTAAAAAAATCGCGCAAGCTGGATACACCATCTGCCATGGCAACTTGATTAAATAATAATGTGACAGCAAGTGCTAGTTGACTTAAAGTTAAATTATTCATTATGTGATGCATGGCTGGCAGCCAGCACCTCTCTATTACCGTTGCTTTGCATGGCAGATACCAGCCCTGCACGCTCCATATCTTCTATTAAACGCGCTGCGCGGTTATAGCCAATACGCAACTGGCGCTGTACCGATGAAATAGATGCACGACGGCTTTTTAGCACGATAGACACTGCCTCATCATACAGCGGGTCTTTTTCTGCGCCATCGTCACCACCAGATTCACCAAACTCGCCGCCACCTTCTGTTTCATTGGTTAAAATACCTTCGATATAATTAGGCTCACCCATCGCTTTTAAATGGTTAACCACTTGATGCACTTCGTGGTCGCTTACAAATGCGCCATGAATCCGTTGCGGGTAACCGCTGCCTGGTGGCATATATAACATATCACCTTGCCCTAACAACGCTTCAGCGCCCATTTGGTCTAGTATGGTTCGCGAATCTATTTTACTAGACACTTGAAACGATACCCGCGTAGGAATGTTGGCTTTAATTAGCCCTGTAATTACATCTACCGATGGGCGTTGCGTGGCAAGCACCAAATGAATGCCAGAAGCACGCGCTTTTTGCGCCAAGCGCGCAATAAGCTCTTCTACTTTTTTGCCTACCACCATCATTAAATCGGCTAACTCATCAATCACCACTACAATTAACGGCATTTCTTCTAAGGGCTCTGGCTCATCTGGCGTTAAACTAAATGGATGCGGAATTTTAGTGCCCTCTTTTGCGGCATCTTTAATTTTTTGGTTATAGCCTGCCAAATTACGCACACCCAGCATCGACATTAATTTATAACGCCGCTCCATCTCTGCTACACACCAATTCAATGCGTTGGCAGCTTGGCGCATATCAGTCACAACTGGCGCAAGCAGGTGCGGAATACCTTCATAAACAGAAAGCTCCAGCATTTTAGGGTCAATCAAAATCATACGTACTTTGCTGGCCTCTGCTTTATACAAAAAGCTTAAAATTAAGGCGTTAATCGCCACCGATTTACCCGAGCCAGTGGTACCTGCTACCAACACATGTGGCATTTTGGCTAAATCGGCAACTACTGGTTTACCAGCAATATCTTTACCCATGGCAATGGCAATCGGTGAATGCATATCGGCATACACTTGGCTGCCCATAATTTCAGATAAAAACACAATTTGACGTTTAGCATTTGGAATCTCTAAACCCATGCAGCTTTTACCAGGAATTGTCTCCACCACGCGCACACTGAC
>JANMNC010000129.1:0-7018 GCA_031373695.1 Methylotenera sp.
TCACGAACAAGCGTTTTTTGATAAAATATTAGGTTAATTAAATAGTTAGGCTGTTTTTAAATGGCCTAGAAAGCACAGTAATGTCGAATTTAGCAAAACTTAGCATAGTAATTTTGTGTGGATTTTTCTTTACAAGTGCTAGTGCAGAAACTAAAAAAGGTGTAAAACCAATTGCAGAAGCTGTAAAACCAGCGCCAGAAACTAAATTAATACCTGAGAAAAGTGCCACTCAACAAACTGTTGAAAATGTTTGTGCCGCTTGTCATGCTGCAGATGGTAATAGCGCTATCTCACTTAACCCAAAATTGGCAGGTCAGCATCCAGAATATTTACTAAAACAACTCACTAATTTTAAAGAAGGCAAGCGTGCTAATGCGGTAATGGGTGGTATGGTGGCTAATTTAACGGCTGATGATATGCAAAATTTAGCCAAGTTTTATGCTGGGCAAACACAAACTTTGGCAAAAGCAAAAACTAATGGTGCGGGTTCTTTGGGTGAGAAAATTTATCGCGGCGGCATAGCCGCAACACAAGTTCCCGCCTGTGCAGCCTGCCATGGCGCCAATGGTGCGGGCATACCAAAACAATTTCCACGCTTGGCTGGCCAGCATGCAGATTACAGTTATCAGCAACTTAAAACGTTTCGTACAGGTGAGCGAGCCAACGCACCAATGATGATGCTTATTGCCGCCAAAATGACCGATGCAGAAATGCAAGCGGTATCTGATTATATGCAAGGCTTAAGATAGCTGATGCATAAATATTAAGGTGGGCTTAGTACACCTTTTATTTTGCAACAAAAACTATTCGCTGTAGTCTGAATATCTAGTTAACTCGTTAAACATCATTTTAAAAGTATCTTGAAACTGCCAATTACCACATCACAACGTTTTTATGAGCTGTTAAGCTCGATGCGCTTTGCCGTAAGCATGCTTACAGTGCTGGGTGTAGCATCGATTATTGGTACGGTGCTAAAGCAAAACGAGCCATATGAAAATTACATTATTAAGTTTGGTCAGTTTTGGTTTGAATTTTTTGAAAAACTAGGGCTTTTCGACGTATATCACGCTATTTGGTTTTTGGTGATTTTATTGTTTTTGGTGATTTCTACCAGCCTATGTATTTATCGAAATAGCCCATTAATGGTTCGAGAGTGGAAAACTTTCAAAGAACAAGCGGCAGAAAAATCACTGCGCGCTTTTAGTCACAGGGCCAGTTTTAGTAGTAAAGCCGGCGCTGGCATACCAATTAATGTGGTGGATAATAAATCTAAGCTTACACAGTACCTTGCAGGCCAAGGATATCGCTATAAAATTAAAACGCAAGAAAACGGTGATGAATTAATTGCCGCTAAAACGGGTACGCACCAGCGCCTTGGTTATATTGTTACGCATGCTGCTATGGTGATTATTTTTTTTGGCGGGTTGCTAGATGGTAATTTACCTCTAAAGGTGCAAGAGCTACTTGGGCAAAAGAAAATTGAGGTATTAGATATTCCAGAAAGCCAAGTGCCGCTGGTAAGCCGCTTACAAACTAGCAATCCATCTTTTCGTGCCAATATGACACTGCCAGAAGGTGTTAGCGATAACATAGCGTTTGTGCGGGTGCGTGATGGCTATTTGGTGCAAGAGTTGCCTTTCCGTATTGCATTAAAAGATTTTAGAATCGAACATTACGCCACAGGTCAGCCAAAATCGTTTGAAAGCGATATTGTTATTACCGACGTTGATTTAAAGCAGCCGTTAACGAAAACCATTAGCGTTAATCATCCGCTTATTTATAAAGGTATTGCTATTTACCAATCTGATTTTCAAGACGGTGGATCAACGGTTAATTTTAAAGCGTGGGATTTGGCTGGCAAAAGCACTAAAACAATCGATATTGATGGACAGATATTTCAAAAAGGTACACTTGGTACTGGTGAAAGCCAGTTATCAGTTGAATTTAACGAGTTTCGTAAATTTAACATTTTAAATTTATCGCCAGATGGAAAAGGCAAGCCACGCAACGTAGGCCCTAATGTTACTTACAAACTGCGTGATACTAGTGGCCAAGCCCGTGAATATGTTACCTATATGCAGCCTATGCAATTAGGTGGCAAGTCATATTTTATATCGGGCATGCGTGAAACGGTGCAAGATGAATTTAAATATCTGCGTATTCCAGTGGATGATAATTTTGAAATTAATGGATTTATGGGTTTTAGAGCAGTAATGTTAGATAAAGCACGCTATCCACAAATTGCTCAAAATTTAAGTAAAAATACACTTACTCAAGATGCTAATTTGAAAAGCCAATTTGAGGCCAGTATTGTGCAATTACTTAATACTTTTGCACAAGGCGGCTATACCAATGTGGCTAAAGTGATTGAAAAAGCAGTGCCTGAAGCAGAGCGAGAAAAAGCCGCACAAACGTACATCAAGTTGCTTAACTCTGTGGCTTTAGAGGCATACAATATAAGCTTAGCGGCAGATAATAAACCGCCTTTAGCGCAAAACCTGCAATCACAAGAGCTAATACAAGACAGTTTAAACGGCTTAAGTGATACATTTTTTTATGGTACACCACACTATTTGCAGTTAGTAGACTTTAAACATGTTGAGGCCAGCGGTTTGCAGTTAACAAAATCACCTGGTCAAAAATGGGTTTATTTGGGATCTGTACTACTGGTGCTGGGTATTTTTGCTATGTTTTATATTCGCGAACGCCGTATTTGGTTGTTGGTAAAAACCAATGAGGTTTTATTCGCTATGTCATCTAATCGCAAAAATCTAGATTTAGATAAAGAATTTGAGCGCACTAAAGATCAACTAGGCCAGCTGTTGGCATAAGGACTTAATCATGAATACTGACGTATTAAACTTTCAACCTAAAACATTATGGCAAACATTAAAAGTCGCTGATTGGCTATACGCGCTGCTTCTAGTTGCAGGTGCAATATTTGCATTTAATAAATATTCCCAACATATGGATATTTACGAGGTCAGTTTTTTGTTTGGTGCGGCAGCCGTATTTAGCTATTTAGGCTGGCGCTGGAAAGGATTAGCCAAATTAGTTATAGGTGTTGGCGTAATTAGTTTGTTTTCAATTTATTTGTACCAAGGTGAACAAGCGCGTGCCACGCAAGCATTTTTACTTAAATTTTTAATCTCTAGTCAATCGGCTGTCATGTGGATGAATGTGCTATTTATATTAGCCATGTTCACTTACTGGTTCGCACTAATTAAACGCAGCGATTTTGTTGGTAGCGTTGCGTCTGCTCTTACTTGGAGCGCAGTTTTATTCGGCTTTGTAGGTTTAATGGTGCGCTGGTACGAAAGTTATTTAATCGCGCCAGATGTCGGTCATATTCCTATTAGTAATTTGTATGAAGTGTTTATTTTATTTTGCTTAATTACCGCTTTATTGTATTTGCATTACGAAAAACAATTTAACACCAAGCAGTTAGGTGGATTTGTACTTATTATTATTAATGCAGCCGTTGGCTTTATTTTGTGGTACAAATTTGATCGTCAAGCCGACGCTATTCAACCATTAGTTCCAGCGTTGCAGAGCTATTGGATGAAAATTCATGTGCCAGCTAACTTTGTGGGCTATGGCGCATTTTCGTTGGCGGCAATGGTTGCCAGTGCCTATTTGTTAGCAAAAAAAGGTATTCTCACAAGCCGTTTGCCTAGCTTAGAAGTATTAGACGATGTTATGTACAAATCTATTGCAGTTGGCTTTGCATTTTTTACTATTGCAACAATATTAGGTGCAATGTGGGCAGCTGAAGCATGGGGCGGTTATTGGAGCTGGGATCCGAAAGAAACTTGGGCCCTAATTGTATGGTTAAACTATGCAGCGTGGTTACATTTACGTATGGTTAAAGGTTTGCGCGGCCCAGTTTTGGCTTGGTGGGCACTGGTAGGCTTAATAGTAACCACATTTGCATTTTTGGGTGTGAATATGTTTTTAAGTGGTCTTCATTCTTATGGTGAGCTTTAGTTTAAGGCATGTTATTGAAGCCTTTTAAACGTTCATTCCGTGCTTTCGCGTGTGCATAATGTGCTTCAGCACATATATTCCACGGTGAAGACCTTTACGGTCTGACACGGAATCTAACTAAAATACTGTTATTAAGATTGATGTAATAAACTGTTCTATAAGCTATGGAATAAGTGTGCTGATAAATAGCAACGCTTACGTAAATTTATGTCGCTAAAGACGCAAGCCCAACCCTAAATCGCACAGCGCCATTCACGTTGCTATCTAGGGTTAAGCTATAACCTGCCAATTTACAATCTTGTGCCGCATGATACAAGCCAACACCCAGCCCGTTGTGCGACGCAATATGTTTTTTAAATAAGTCGTTTGCTATTGTTGCATCCATACATTTACCTGTGTCAGTTACATCAATATAAAAGCTATTGTCAGCTGCTTCTAGCATTTCAACTTTAATTAGAGTGTCTGGCAGATATTTACTTTTCTCTAAAGCATTACTTAATAAATTATCCACTACGCTATCAAGCACTTCTGCATTAATATCGTGCTTGGGTAAGCTGTCGGCAACAAACTCAATATTGTCTTGTGTGTGGCGCAATTGCAGATTTTTCCACCAAAATGCCATTTTTTCTAAACGTTTTTTATCCTCACCAGGTGCTTTTAGCTTGTCTAGGGTGGCACCAATGCGTTGATTAAGCATAGGCAATTGTCTGCGAATCAGCTTTACAAGCGCATCGTTATCCTTTTCTTCTGTCTGTTCAGCAGCACTTACTAGTGTGCCAACCGATTGCAAAATATTTTTAATATCGTGCGTTAGCCTAGAGCCTGTTTCATAAAACGCCTGCATATAAGCATTTTGGCGCAGTGTTTCTTCGCGGCGTTTGGCATCATAAAATTCACCTACAATTTGCGTTAGTAACTTTACATGCACATACAAAGCTGGCGAAATCTGCCAATTGGTATGCAAAGTCATATGAAAGTCTTTAAAATTAAAGTTAGTGACATTATTAGACGATTCTCCCAATTTGCCCTGTGTTTCATCGGCCAGCCAAGAAACACCAGACACCCATGGTAGCTTGGTCATCTCGCCCATTGCCGCTTGCACAAAGCCATTGGCATTAGGCTCAATTTCACCAAGTGCTGCAATATTTTTAACCCATTTTTCAAACGGCATACCAATACTTAATAAGTAGCGCGACATTAGCAACTCAACACCAGAAAAGCGTGTGCTAGGTTGCCACAACAAGCTAAAGGCAATTAACACTGCGGCTAAACCAAATATGGCAATAAACATTACTTGAATGTAGTTAACCGCATTTAAAGTACCAATTGCATAGCTACCAAGCACTAAAATTACTGCCACCAGCATAAGCAGAAGCGTATAAAAAAAGTCTAATACAGGCAATTGCCCGCCTTTGGTTTTTTGATTACCAATAAAGAAAATTGCGATGGGTAATATTGGAATTAAATAGCTAATAACAAAAGCGGCAGCTTCTAAATCGTTAGAAGCGCCTAACAGCTTAGGCACAACCCATAGCAACAACATTGCTAGCAAATAACTGGCAGCCAACATGTGCACAATGCGGTTAGCTTTAGTTTCTTCTGAGAAAATACGACCACCCAGCAAGCCAAACAAAATAGCCAGCCACAAAGCAGTTACCCACCAATTAGAATAAAAATAACCAATAAAGCCAACACTAGCAAATAAAATAATGGCTGGTTTAGATAACTTTTCGGTACTGCCCCAAACAGGTTGCCATATTAAAAATAAACCATAGGTAACCAAAAAAAATGTTTGCTGTAGATAACTAGCTTGCTCACCCCAAATTAAAAACGCATGTAGTGACAGCAGCATTAAAGCCAAAATATGGTTGCTGTGAGTGGCTAATAAAGTATTTATTTTAGTTTGATTGAGCATATTTATTTGACCATTATTTACTTGCGATAATAAAAGTAATTTCAAATGTGGTGTTGATAATTTGTCATGATTGACGATATTTCAACGTCTTATTTTGTTTTTTATGCATAAATATTGCTGAATGTAGCGATATTTTAGCTAAAACAGCCAACAATCACATCACCAAGCCTTGGCATAATGTTTGCATGATTTTGCTTAGATGTGATGCGCCTAATAAATTTAGCGCAACAAAATCGTATAAAAAAATAATAGTAAAGGATACCACAGTGAATAAACAAACAGGTTTCACACTAATCGAGCTAGCCATTGTATTGGTTATTATCGGTTTGTTGCTAGGCGGCGTACTTAGAGGCCAAGAGCTAATTAATAGTGCGCGGGTTAAAAACATAACGCGCGACTTTCAAAATGTACAGGTTTACGTGTATGGCTATCAAGACCGCTTTAGAGCGCTGCCAGGAGACGATGCAATTGCAGCCACACATTTAACTGGTGCGACTAATCCTGCTCCAGCACTGGCAAACAATGGCCGTATTGATGGTGCTTGGAATTCAGCCGCACCAGCAGATGAGTCGTATCTATTTTGGCAACACGTGCGCATGGCTGGCCTAGCGCCTGGGTCTACAGTTACTGGAGTGGCAGAATTTGAGCCACGTAACGCAGCTGGCGGTAGAATCGGTATACAGAGCATAGCTGCAGCTTTTGCTACAATTGCTGGAATGCAAGGTGCTTATGCGGTATGTTCTGATTTAATATTAGGTAGAGATGCTACCCAACTAGACACCACTTTAGATGACGGCAATACAGAAACTGGTAATGTACGTGTGGTAGCGACAGGTGTGCCTGGCGCCGCGTTGCCCACAGCAACAGTCACTTTAAATGCAGCTAACCAACATACTGTTTGCATGTCTCTCTGAGCTTACTAACTTTCTAATCGAGCCCGCCATGTGTGGGCTTTTTGTTTTTTTACTATTACCCATATTAAGTATTGCTTGTTGCGCGTTTTGATTTAAAATAATGCAAAATCAAAATGATAAACAAATGACCCCCAATATCGTCGAAATAGACAACCTTTCTTTTGGCTACAAAGGCCGTATGCTGCACCAAGGCATCAACATG
>JANMNC010000131.1:0-1968 GCA_031373695.1 Methylotenera sp.
AATGCAAATGATTAGAGAAGCGGCTAAAACTGGCAAAGAGCTGACCGAAAAAGATTTGACTGAAGAGGCTACTAACTATAAATACTACGCTAGTTATTGGGCTAAATTGCCAGCACCGTTGTTGGGTGTACATGTAATTAAATTAGCCAAAAAAGAATCACAAGACGACGAAAAGGCAGTGGAATACGATGGTCTTAAAGTGTTGGCTGTGATTAAAGATTCGCCCGCCGCTAATGCAGGCCTAAAACGTGGCGATGTGCTATTAAAGTTAGCTAATAATCAGTTAAATAAACCTGAAGAACTATCCGCTGTTGTGCGCAAGCATCAAGGCCAAGAAGTGGCTGTAGAATATGAGCGTAATGGTGAAAAAGCGATGACTAAAGCGCAGATCAATTCTAAAAAATAGTCTACACACGAATTGTTAGTAATAAAAAAGCCAATCATAACTGATTGGCTTTTTAGTTTTAAGCTTAAGCTGTCAAGGTTCTAACAGCTTTAACTTGGCAGCTAACCAACGCGTGGTAGTAGCCTGCAACAATATGGTGATTATGATCGCTAAAAATGTTACTGAGGCAATCACATCAGAGTGTGGCACTTTTAAACCCACTAACATACCAGCTAATGCGCCTGGTATAACACCTGTTTCACGCGTCCAACACATAAAAAGTAGCTCCTGTAAGGTCCATTTGGCGCGCCTGTCAGGCCATGCACAAATAAATACAGTAAGTGGCCTGCCAATAAACATAAACACTGCTACAACGCCCAGTGCAGGCCAAAAATACTGGTTAAGCAAAGCAAAGTTAACTTGAGAGCCCAGCAATACAAATATAAAAATACGCATAATAAGTGAAGTGGTGAGTATGAAATCTTCCAGTTTAAGCGCTTCATTTTTGCTCATGTTAAAGCCAAAAACATCTTTGTTGCCTAACACTAAGCCAAATGCAAAAACCGCCATAAAGCCACTGGCATGCAAATTGTCGATGCTCAAGTAAGCAGCAGCGACTGACATAATAGTGACTACAGGCGCATATTCAGCCAAAAAACTATATTTATCATGCGCAATAAGCACAGCGGCAAGATAGCCTAGTGCAGCACCACCTACTAAACCCATAAGTGACTGTTTAAGCAAATCAATCAAGCTTTTTGTGATAGAAAAATCTCCACCAGAAATAGCAATGCCTAAAACAGCAAACGTTAAAATCGCGCCCATAGCATCGTTAAATGCCGATTCACTCATTACAGTTTGGGCGACTTTAGCACGTACTTTTACTTGTTTAAATATGGGGACTAGGGTGGCGGGGTCGGTAGAAGCAATAACTGCACCTAATAAAAGCGCAAAAATAAAGGGTAAGCCCAATAAAGCCTGCGCTGTGTAGGCGGTAACAAATGCGCTAATTAACACACCAACAGTTGAAATAGTGAGTAAAGTTGGCCATACCGTTTTAAGTACGCTTAATCGTACGCTTGCGCCCCCGTCAAACAAAATGTAGCAAGAGCCAAAAATAAGTAGCAACTGGTTAAGTGTTGAATCAACTTTGATATCAATCACACCAAAACCGGCAGCGCCTAGCGCGATTCCTGCCAATAAAAACAGCACTACATCGGGTACTTTTAAGATACGTGCTATAAAGCCTGCCAATGTGCCAGTGGCTAAAATAATACCAAGTAAAAATAGCAACTCTTTGGCGTGAAGTATGGCGGGTGAGGCTTCCATAATAACTATTCTTAAATATTAGTCTTTAAGTTTAATATCAGTTTTAATCTTCAGGCTCAACTTCAGTTGGGCTGATTGCTTCGCTCACTTCACGAATGAGCTTGAATATTTCACGGCTACTTTTGGGTGGTTTTTGTGCCGCTTCTTCACGTTGCGCGTTGCGAATTAATGTACGCAATTGCTGAATATCGGCCTGCGGAAATTTAGCTAAAAACTCTTGCAACGCAAGGGGTTCTGCAATTAAACGGCTACGC
>JANMNC010000060.1:0-2415 GCA_031373695.1 Methylotenera sp.
CATTCAACTTTTGCCTTAAATGTAACTCAGTTATTTAATTTCAATAGTCAGCCTTACGCTTCAGTCACCCAGCCCAACCTGCAACGCCCACCCATCACTTTTATCTAACAGCCTTATTGCGTCCAAAATTTAGGTTCGCCCAAATTTTAGGACGCGTTAATTTGGTTTGATGATGTACTCATCATCAATGTTTAGATAAAGGAAACATCATGATTTACAACCGTTTTAAAACGGTATTGCACTTGTTGGCAATGTTGCCTATGTTTGCAATATTACTAAGCCAACCTGCAACCGCAGGGCCCATGGGCTTTAATGAGTCATTTATGGCAATGGGTGACTTTAATAATAACTGGCGTGAGTCATTTATTAATTACGCCATCACCCCACGTGACGCATTTGGTATCAGTGCAACCTATATGCGCGCTGACGACAAAAGCAAATCGCGTACTTTAGAGGAAATCACTTACACACGCTTACTCAAACGCTGGAATGCGCCGCATGCGCAGGCTAATTTGTGGTTTCAGGGCGGAGTCGGCGCTTTGCAAGGTACGGATAAGCTTGCAGGAGAAAATGATGAATTTGACAAGTTCGTCTATTCGCCTGGTGTGCAGTTTGATTATGAAACCACACGCATTTACTTTCAGGCCTCGCATCGGCTGTATCGCGCCACCGATATTAATCACGATTACACATCAGCACGTGCAGGCTTTTCGTTTTACGAAAGTGATTACGATAAAACCCAGCCTTGGTTGATTTTAGAAGCGCGCAATATGAATGGCTTATCGGAAAAAATTGAAATCACACCGATGTTGCGTTTAATTAACAAAAGCTTTTTTGTTGAAGCGGGCGTAAATAACTCACGCGAACCGCGATTCAACTTTATGTACATATTTTAATTTTAAGACTTTAATTTAAGGAAACTATCATGAAAAAACTATTATTAACAACAGTTGTATTATCAACACTATTAAGCCAAGGTGCTTTTGCTACGCAAACCATTAAAGCCAATGTTAACGGCATGGTGTGTGCATTTTGTGCGCAGGGTATTGAGAAAAAAATGCGCGCACTCACACAAACGCAAGATGTTTACGTTAACCTAAAACAACGTATTGTGGCGGTAGAGCTTAAAGAAGGCCAAAGCTTGTCAGATGATAAAGTAAAAGCCATCATTAAAGACGCAGGTTACGATGTCACCTCTATTGAAATGTCTGAGCATCCAGTGGCGCACATTAAAGCGGAGTTAGAATCAAAAGCAGGGGCAAAAAAATGAGTGCAAAATTACAATCGGGGGTAGATTTATCTGCCGTAAAAACCGCAGACTTTGATTTAAGCGCAGTGAAAACCGCGCAAAAAGCCAATATTTTATCGCTATTTACCAGTGGCTCTACGCTCATTTGTTGCGCCTTACCAGCCACTCTAGTGGCGATAGGCTCAGCTGCCACCCTAACTGCTTTAGTGGGTAATTTTCCACAGTTAATCTGGATAAGTGAGCACAAGTCTTTAGTGTTTGGTGTGGCTGGCGCAATGCTTGCCATAGCTGGCTATTTGCAGTGGCAAGCGCGTAATGCGCCTTGCCCCGCAGATGCAGCATTGGCAGCGGTTTGCACTAAAACCCGCAAGAATGCACTGCGTATTTACTGGTTATCGGTAGGTATTTTTGCAGTAGGGGCGTTTTTTGCCTTTATTGCGCCATACTTTGTTTAGGTGTTAATGCATTAGTTGTCGTGTTTTTAAATGAACGGCTTAATCAATAAACAATATAATAGTTTGCGATTAAGCCGTTTTTATTTAAAGCTATTAAGCGAGGTAAGTCATGTTGTATATTGTTACAAAATATTTAATCACTGCCGCCGTGGTAGTGCTGGTTTCAGAGTTTGCCAAAACCAGTGATAAGCTTGGCGGCTTAATTGCAGCGTTGCCAATGGTGACAGTGCTCACACTGATTTGGCTTTACATAGAACAACAACCCACCACTAAAATTGCCAATCACGCTTATTACACGTTTTGGTACGTTATTCCCACGCTGCCCATGTTTTTGCTGTTTCCTTATCTGTTACCAAAACTGGGATTTTGGTTAACTTTAATTAGCTGTGTTATTTTCACGTTAGTGATTTTTTATGGCTATGCCATGCTATTAAAACAGTTCGGCATTCAATTACTTTAAACATGTGCTTGTCTATATGATGCGTCTGCCAAAATGTTAAACCAGCGCTGGCATATTTTTTGCAAAATAGTCGATAACTTTGGCGATATTGGCGTGTGCTGGCGCCTTGCAAAGCAATTGCGGGCCGAGCATGGTTTGCATATTAGTTTATGGATAGATGATTTTGCGTCCGCTAAAAAAATTATTCCCAGCTTATATTTGGCCAAAAATCAGCAAGTTTGCGATGAAATTACGCTATTAAAATGGGATGA
>JANMNC010000142.1:0-22638 GCA_031373695.1 Methylotenera sp.
GTTTGCGTCATTTCAACGCTGGAAATTTCTTTTTTAGCCAGCATTTGGCCAAGCTGTTTTAAGCTGCTATTAATCATTTTTATATTATTCAATTACCAGTTTATTCAATCACTTGCGGCACTAAATACAAACCACTATCTACAGCTTGTGAAGTTGAGCCATTACCAAGTTTTGGCGCATTGTCTTGAAAAGCCTCACGCTGGTTAGCGGCTGTCACCACATCATCACGCAGGCGCTGCACTAAATCTTGCGAATGCGACATTGGCGTAATGCCACTGGTATCAACCGCCTGCATTTGCTCAATTAAGCCTAAAATGCCAGATAGTTTTCTGAGAGTTGTCGCAGCTTCTTGTTCGTTAATTTCAAGCCGAGCCAAGTGTGCAATACGTTTTATATCAGAGATATTAAGTGCCATGACTAATTTTCAAATCTTAATTTAAACAGTTTATTTAAACGAGTTTAGTGTGTTTTTAACGTTGCGCTAGCATGTTTGTAATATTGTGCTGGTTTGTTTGTAACATTGTGTAAGTGCGACTTAATTTTAGCAGCAATATGCGTTATTATACCTTGAATTTATAACGCGTCTTTAGTTGCATAAGCAACTCGCGTAACAGTTTAGTAAAGCACAGGATAAAACAATATGTTCGGTTTCATCAATAGTTACTTTTCAAACGATTTAGCAATCGATTTAGGCACCGCTAACACCCTTATTTATGCTCGCGGTAGAGGCATTGTTTTAGATGAGCCATCAGTGGTTGCTATTAGGCTAGAAGGCGGCCCTAACGGCAAAAAAGTATTGCTTGCGGTAGGTAAAGATGCCAAAGGTATGTTGGGTCGTGCGCCAGCCAATATTCAAGCTATTCGCCCAATGAAAGACGGTGTTATTGCTGATTTTACTATTACCGAGCAAATGCTTAAGTTTTTTATTCGCAAAGTACACGAAGGGCGTTGGTTTTCACCAAGCCCACGCATTATTATTTGCGTGCCCGTAGGTTCAACGCAAGTAGAACGTCGCGCCATTAAAGAATCGGCCGAACGTGCAGGTGCCAAACAAGTATTTTTAATTGAAGAACCAATGGCAGCTGCTATTGGTGCCGATATGCCAGTAGCTGAGGCAACAGGCTCGATGGTTGTTGATATTGGTGGTGGTACGACTGAAGTAGGTGTAATTTCACTAGGCGGTATCGTATACGCTAAATCTGAGCGCGTTGGTGGCGATAAATTTGACCAAGCCATTATTGATTATATTCGCCGCAACTACGGTATGCAGATTTCTGAACCTACTGCAGAAGCGATTAAGAAAAAAATTGGGTCAGCTTTTCCTGGTTCTGAAGTATTAGAAATGGAAGTAACTGGTCGCAACTTGGCAGAAGGCTTACCACGCAAATTCACTATTTCTAGTAATGAAATTTTAGAGGCTTTAACCGAGCCACTAAATTCAATTGTTGGCGCCGTAAAATCTGCATTAGAGCAAACACCGCCAGAACTAGGCGCAGACATTGCCGAAAAAGGTATGGTACTAACAGGCGGTGGTGCCTTGTTACGCGATTTAGACAGGTTGTTGGTTGAAGAAACTGGTTTGCCAGTGATTGTGGCCGAAGACCCGCTTACTTGTGTAGCCCGCGGTTGTGGCCGTGCGCTAGAGGAGATGGATAAGCTTGGTAATGTGTTTGCTAACGAATAAACTTTTTTTGTTTCGATTGATTACTCAACTACGTTGGCATGCTTAAAGGTGTACATCAAAAGCTAGATCCTCAACAAACCCCAGCTTTTTTCGTTCGCGGCGCTAACCCGTTTTCTCGTATGGTGTTTTTTTGTGCGTTATCCATCACCATTATGGCGGTAGATGCACGATTAAACTATTTGTCTCAAGTCAGGCAAGGTTTTATTGCAGCATTACACCCGCTTGAGATGGCAGCAAACGCGCCCAGCGACTGGGTGCGTGACATAAAAAAGTACTTTTCTGCACATAATCAATTAGTACAAGAAAATTATTCACTTAAACAGCAAGCGTTTGAGCATAAAGTAATGTTGCAACGTTTAAGTACTATTCAATCTGAAAATAATCATCTACGCAGCTTGCTTAACGGCAATACATCTATTCAACCCAAGGCAATATTAGGCGAAATTTCGCACATGGGCCGCGATCCTTTCACGCGCATTGTGGTGGTCAATCGCGGCGGCAAAAATAATATTAAAGCTGGGCAAGCAGTTGTAGATTCTAAAGGGGTTATTGGTCAAGTAACGCGGGTTTACCCTTTTACTTCTGAGGTCACGCTAATTACTGACAAAGAGCTTTCTATACCCATTCAGGTAGAGCGCAATCAACTGCGTGCTATCGCTTTTGGTGGCGGCAACAATACTTTAGATGTGCCTTATTTACCGACCAATGTCGATATCAAAGTTGGCGATAAATTAGTGACTTCGGGCATAGATGGTATTTACCCTGCTGGATTAGCCATTGCAGTAGTGAGCAAGATTTTGCAAAATCCAGAATCGCCTTTTGCAAAAATTATCTGTACGCCAGTGGCAGAAGTTAGCAACCATTTGCAATTATTGTTGCTAGAATTACCAGAGCCGCCAGCAGCAAGCATTGATGCGGCTTCCAGCCCTGCTGTTGAGGCGACTAAAACAGACGCACTTACTAACAAGGCAAAACCAAATGCGTCACACTAGCATTGTTGCGGTTTACCTCACTTTATTTATTGCCTTGCTGTGCCAGCTTTTTCCGTGGCAAGGGCAAGGCATTATTTTTAGGCCAGACTTTATGTTGGTGGTGTTGCTATATTGGGTTTTGCGTGCGCCAAATTTATGCAGTGTAGGCACTGCTTGGATTGCAGGCTTGCTGGTAGATTTAGCCACTGGTAGCTTGTTAGGGCAACATGCCCTAAGTTTTACCATCACCGCTTTTATGGCGCTAAGTTATCAACGAAGGTTAGTGCTGTTTAACCCTTGGCAGCTAGCGGCTTACGTAATAGCCCTGCTTACAATGGCGCGTGTTTTAATGCTTTTGCTAAAATTATTTGAAGGCAATGAAAACCCTGGTTGGCATTATCTATGGCCTGTGTTTACTGGTTTGGCGTTATGGCAAGTGATGATATTGGTGTTTGGTATGCTTACCCGACCTAAAACCAAATAGCACAATTTAACCAGTCAAAATGGCCTCTATAACCGAACTTAAAAACTACCAAAACGAGCAGCATAACTTTAGACTGCGGCTAGCTGTGCTTGGGCTGCTGGTTATTATATGTTTTAGCTTGTTGGCATTTAGATTTTATTTTTTGCAAATTAATCGTTACGATTATTATCAAACCTTGGCCGAAAGCAATCGCATCTCGATTGTGCCAATTACGCCAAACCGTGGTTTAATTACAGATAGAAACGGTGTGGTGTTAGCACATAATTTCTTTGTTTACACCTTGGAAATTACCCCTGCAAAAATAGAAAATTTAGATGCCACCATTGCCGAAATTGCACAGTTGGTTGAAATAAGTACGGTAGATCTTAAACGCTTTAAAAAATTAAAAGCGCAAAGCCACACCTTTGAGAGTGTTCCACTGCGTACACACTTGAATGAAATTGAGGCCGCTAAATTTGCAGTTAATCGTTATCGCTTTCCAGGTGTAGAGCTGAAATCACGTTTGTTCAGACACTATCCGCTTAAAAACCAAGGCGCTCACATGATTGGGTATATTGGACGAATCAATGATAAGGACCTCAAAAACCTAGCAGAAGCCGAAGTGCTTTCTAATTACAAAGGTTCTGACCATATTGGCAAAAGTGGTATAGAACAATCATATGAAGCACAGCTGCATGGCACTACAGGTTTTCAACAGGTTGAAATCGATGCAGATGGCCGAGCTGTACGCATTTTATCTAGCCAACCACCTATTTCTGGTAGCGATCTTACTTTATCGGTTGATAGCAAATTACAAGAAATAGCCGAAACTGCGTTTGGCGAACGCCGCGGTGCATTAGTAGCTATTAAACCTGGCACAGGTGAAGTGTTAGCATTTGTGAGCATGCCTACTTTTGATTCTAATTTATTTGTTGACGGTATTGATATTGATAACTGGAAACTACTCAACGAATCACTTGATAAACCTTTAATCAACCGACCTTTGCGTGGCGTTTATCCGCCAGGCTCAACTTTTAAACCTTTTACCGCACTAGCAGGCCTAGAGGCTGGTAAGCGGCGCCCACCTTTTAGCATTAGCGACAGTGGTTATTTTATGCTGCCCAATAGCCGTCACCGTTATCGCGATTGGAAACCAGGTGGGCATGGCAACGTTGACATGCGCCGCGCCATTACTATATCTTGTGATACGTTTTTTTATGGCTTAGCCATAGAGTTAGGCATAGATAAGCTTACTAATTTTGTGCGGCATTTTGGCTTTGGCCTAAAAACGGGTATTGATATTAAAGGTGAAGTGGGTGGGTTACTACCCACACCAGAGTGGAAAAAAAGACGTTTCAAGCAACCTTGGTATATGGGCGAAACAGTTATTGTAGGTATTGGCCAAGGCTATACCTTAGTAACGCCGATGCAGCTAGCACAAGCTACCGCCATATTGGCAAATAATGGCGTGGCTATGCGCCCACGTTTAGTGTCGGCTATTAGCGATGCTAAAACAGGGGTTACCAAAGCCACTGCAGCTGTCGTTAGCGATAAAATAACTTTAGATGTTAAAAACTTAGAAATTGTAAAACTAGGCATGGTTGATGTTACGCTACCAGGCGGCACCGCTGCTAGTGTAGGCGCCAATGCAGGTTATAGCATTGCTGCAAAAACAGGTACTGCACAGGTAATTGGCATTAAGCAAAATGAAAAGTATAACGAGAAAGCTATTAACGAGCGCCACCGCGACCATGCATTGTTTGTTGCTTATGCGCCTGCCGAAGCCCCAACTATTGCACTTGCCGTTATTGTAGAAAATGGCGGTCATGGTGGATCTGCTGCTGGGCCTATTGCACGCAAGGTGATGGACTATTATTTATTGGGCAAACTACCAGTAATAGAACCACCCAAAGATTTAGCGGGTGTCACTAAACCCAAGCCTAACGCTGCCGCTGTTAATACGGTAGAAGAAGAACATTATGACTAACAATATTGAGCTACTTTATGCTTAACAAAATTTATGTTTAGCCAAATCATACAAAGCTTTTTTAAGCATATTGATTCGTTTTTAATGGCATGCCTGCTTTTTACTTTGTTGGTAGGTTTGTTTGTTTTGTACAGTGCATCTGGCCAAAGCTTTGATAGGGTAAGTGCGCAATTGGTTAATATTGGCGTAGCCCTAAGCGTAATGTGGTTTGTGGCCAATGTTGCACCACTGCATTTAGAGCGGGTTGCAGTGCCGCTTTATATTTTGGGCGTAATATTATTAATTGCAGTAGAAATATTTGGCCACACCAGCCACGGCGCACAAAGATGGCTTGACTTTGGCTTTACTAAAATTCAACCCTCAGAAATTATGCGCATTGCTGTACCCATGATGCTGGCTTGGTTTTTTGCTAAGCGCGAAGCCAGCCCAAGCATCACTGATTTTTTTATTGCCGCAATTTTATTGCTTATTCCAGTTGCTTTAATTATGAAACAGCCAGATTTAGGTACCGCATTATTAATCTGTGCCTCTGGTTTTTATGTGTTATTTTTAGCAGGCTTAAGTTGGAAATTTTTAGTTGGCGGTGCTGTAAGTATCGGTGCGTTAATGCCCATTTTTTGGTCAATGTTGCATGATTACCAACGTAAGCGCATTGAAATTTTAATTGACCCTTCGCAAGACCCGCTTGGCGCGGGCTATCACACCATACAAGCAACTATAGCATTGGGTTCAGGTGGTGTTACGGGTAAAGGTTGGCTTAATGGTACACAAGCACAGCTAGATTTTTTACCTGAGCGCACTACCGATTTTATTTTTGCAGTATTTGGTGAAGAATTTGGCATGGCGGGTAATTTAATATTGTTGGTTTTATTTGGCTTAATTATCGCTCGTGGCATAGTGATTGCCGCGCAAGCTAAAAGCACCTTTACAAGACTGTTGGCTGGTAGTATCACGCTAACATTTTTTACTTATGGCTTTGTTAACATCGGCATGGTTAGTGGCATATTGCCTGTGGTTGGTGTACCGTTGCCATTGATCAGTTATGGCGGTACATCAATGGTCACCTTATTGCTGGGATTTGGCATTTTGATGAGTATACAAACGCACAAGAAACTGGTTGCATCTGGTTAATTGTTTAAGTGGCTGAATTATAAGTGGCTGAATTAAAAGTTTGTAAACTAAAAGTATTGGGCTAAAAGTTGCAATGCTAAAAGTAATAAATTTTTAAGCAAACATGCTTTAGGGTAAAAATAATGATGAAAACAATAGGTTTAACACTGTTAGTTGGGTGTATTTTTTTAAGTGGCTGTGGCGGCACAAAAACTGTTAAACCTACACCACCCTCGGCTTCTAGCAAACCTGTGTCTACACCATCTACTAACCCTGCTAGTTCGTCACAAACAAGCAGTAGCGGCACAACCAAGCCAGGTGGCTATTACTTAGATGACGGCCCGGGTGAAAACCCACCTCAAGATATAGACAGCATACCCAACGCAACGCCAAAAAAAGAACCTTTGCTTGAGCGTGCCAACAAACCTTATAAAGCGCTGGGCGCAACCTATACACCCATGACAAACTATCAGCCCTATAAGCTAGCTGGCGTAGCGTCTTGGTATGGCAAACGATACCATGGCAGAAAAACTTCTAGTGGCGAGGTGTACGATATGTACAGCATGACAGCTGCCCACCCCACATTGCCCTTGCCTAGTTATGTCAAAGTATCAAATCCTGCCAATGGCCGAAGTGTCATTGTTCGTGTGAATGATAGAGGCCCTTTTAAAAGTAGCCGAATTATCGATTTATCATACGCTGCTGCCTACAAATTACGCTTTACATCACAGGGCAGCAGCTTGGTAGAAGTGGAGGCTATAGACCCTGATAAGGCGGCAACATATGCTGAAACAACTTATTCACGAGCAACTACAAGCAAAACTACGACACCTGTAGCCACCACGCCTGAAGCAACAATAAAACCAGACAGCACCAATCAAGCCATAAGCCAATCAGTACCTATCTCGCAGACAGGCGCCTATTTCGTTCAAGCGGGTGCTTTTAAAAATGAAGTTAATGCAGATGCGCTAATGAAAAAAATTCAAGGCTTAGAGATTTCGCAAAATGCAGGAATTAACAGCGTGTATAATAATGGATTGTATCGCTTAAAGCTTGGGCCTTTCGAAAGCAAGCAAGAGGCTGACTTAGTAGCTAGCCGCATTCGTAAGCAGTTAAATACAGCTGCTGTCATCACAACTCAATAAATTTAATATCATCATGCGCCTATTTTTAATTTCATTATTACTCTCATTCACTTTAATGCCTATTTCTAGCATCGCTGCAGCAGTTGCTCCGCCGCCATCGTTAGCAGTAAAAGCCTACTTATTAACAGATTTTAATAGCGGCACCATTATTGCAGCACATAAAAAAGATGAACGTATTGAACCAGCATCTTTAACTAAAATTATGACTGCTTATGTAACATTTGACGCGATACAACAAGGCCATTTAAAGCTAGATCAGTCCTTGCCTGTTAGTGAAAAAGCTTGGAAAATTGAGGGCTCTAAAATGTTTATTGAGCCTAACAAACCAGTTACAGTAGATGAACTGTTACATGGCATGATTATTCAGTCAGGCAACGATGCATCGATTACGTTAGCCGAAGGCGTAGCTGGTAGCGAGGAACAATTTGCACAAATGATGAATAAACAAGCTGCCAAATTGGGCATGACAGGCACAAACTACATGAATGCAACTGGCTTACCAGATAAAGCGCATTTCACAACCGCAAGCGATTTAGCGATACTAGCCAATGCACTTATTCGTGATTTTCCGCTTGAATATCGCAGGCTTTACTCAGTTAAAGAGTATACCTACAACAAAATTACCCAGCCTAATCGTAACCGTTTGCTATGGCTAGATGCTAACGTTGACGGTATGAAAACTGGGCATACTGAATCAGCGGGTTATTGCTTAATTTCTTCATCCAAACGTGGTGATACGCGCTTAATCTCTGTGCTACTGGGCGCAGTTACAGAAGCAATGCGTGCCAGTGAGAGTCAAAAACTTTTAAACTACGGCTTTCAATTTTACGAATCTACCCTAGTTTACAAACAAAGCCAGACCATCAATACACTGCGTGTTTTTAAAGGCCAAGATAAAACTATCGCAGCCACAGTTAATAAAGATTTTTACTTAACACTACCAAAAGGTGATTACGCAAAGGTGAGAGCAAGCATGATTAGTCAGCAGCCTTTAATTGCACCAATCAAAGCAGGCCAAACAATAGGTAAAATTATTTTTACTTTAAATGGTAAAACAATTAACGAACAAAAAATTGTAGCGGCTAAATCGGTCGATGAAGCAGGATTTGTGGGACGTATCGTTGATAGCGTTAAGTTAATGTTGCAATAAAGCACTATGGCAAACGACAAACCCAAGCTAACTGCTGCAAACGCAGAACCAGAAACATTAATAGAGTTTCCATGCGATTTCCCCATCAAAGTAATGGGTGAAACACACGATAATTTCACGGCTGAAATTATCAAAACCATTCAATCACTTAACCCTGCGTTTAGTGAGTCGAGTATTGAAATGCGGGGCAGTTCTGGTGGAAAGTACATTAGCCTTACTTGTACTGTACACGTTACATCTAAACCACAACTGGATGATATTTATCGCGCTTTAACCGCGCATCCGATGGTAAAAGTTACACTCTAAATGTTGCCGTTGGTAAGCCACAGTTTGGTCGCTAAAGATTTAGGATGCACTAATTACCAAATCACACTAGCTGCTATGCAGGCTTTTACAGTAAATCGCAGTGCACAAACGCCTGATGAAATATGGCTTACTGAGCACGCCAGCGTTTACACTTTAGGTTTAAATCGCAAAAACATGCGCTTGCCAGATAATAATATTCCATTGGTGCTGGTAGATAGAGGTGGCAAAATTACTTACCACGGCATTGGCCAAGTGATTATTTATTTACTCATTGATTTAAAACGTCGCAACTTAGGCTTGAGCCAATTCGTCAATATCATAGAAACGAGTATCATTGAATTACTAGCGCAACACCATGTTAGTGCATTTGCTAAAAAAGATGCGCCTGGTGTGTACGTTAAAATTGATGGACATGATAAAAAAATTGCATCTTTGGGTTTGCGCTTAAAAAATCAATGTTGCTATCATGGCTTAAGCCTTAATGTGAACATGGATTTACTTCCGTTTGAAGCGATTGATCCATGCGGTTATGCAGGGCTTATGATGACTCAAACCAAAGATTTAGGTATTAAAAGCTCGGCTCAAGAGCTGGGTAGCAACTTATTAAAACGTTTACAAGAGAAACTGCAATAATGTCAGAGACTGTTCAACCCATTAATCAAACTGCTGAACAAGCTATGAAAGAAATAGCTGGGGTTAATACAAATGCAGGTGTACATAAAATTGGCGCGGCTAATAAAATTGCCGGAGTAAAGCAAGTTGATGCCGAAAAAACTGCACGAATCCCAATCAAAATAATTCCGCAGCCCATGCTACGTAAGCCAGATTGGATACGTATGAAAGTGCCAGATTCGGCACGCTTTCAAGAAATTAAGCGCATATTACGTGATAATAATTTACATACGGTGTGCGAAGAAGCTAGCTGCCCCAATATTGGCGAGTGTTTTAGCGGTGGTACAGCAACTTTTATGATTTTGGGTGATATTTGTACGCGTCGCTGCCCATTTTGTGATGTAGCTCACGGCAAACCTTTGCCACCTGATGCACAAGAGCCAGCAAACCTAGCGCGCACTATCGCGCAAATGCAACTTAAGTATGTGGTGATTACCAGTGTAGACCGTGATGACTTAAAAGATGGCGGTGCGCAACATTTTGTGGATTGCATCCATGCAGTACGCCTGGCTTCTCCACACATAAAAATAGAAATTCTGGTGCCTGATTTTCGTGGTCGGCTAGATGTTGCATTAGAAATTTTGCGTAAAGCGCCGCCTGATGTAATGAACCACAACTTAGAAACAGTACCGCGCTTATATAAACAGGCAAGGCCAGGGTCTGACTATCAAAACTCACTTAATTTGCTTAAAACATTTAGCGAAATTTATCCTAATATTCCGACCAAATCTGGCTTAATGCTTGGCCTTGGTGAAACAGACGATGAAATACTTGAGGTGATGCAAGATTTACGTGCGCACCAGGTAAGCATGCTTACACTCGGCCAATACTTGCAGCCTAGCGTGCATCATCTGCCTGTTATGCGCTATGTAGCGCCTGCAATTTTTCACACCTTAAAATTAAAAGCAGATGCAATGGGCTTTAATAACGCTGCCAGTGGCCCCATGGTAAGAAGTAGCTACCACGCTGACGCGCAAGCGCAATTGGTTATATAGTCGCGTAAGCGCAATTGTAGATAATTGCGCAAGCGCACTAAATCATATACGTAGGCTAGCTTTAGTAGTTTCGAACCCACATATTATTGAGGAAAATAAATGGTTCCACATTTAACCACCGCGCTTAACGGCCCATTGCTTAGTTTAGAAAAGCGCATGCTTGAAGCCATGCCACAAATAGAGCATTGGTTTCGTAGCCAATGGTTAGAAGTAGCCGCGCCATTTTATGCCAGCGTAGATTTACGTAACTCTGGCTTTAAATTAGCGCCTGTTGATACCAATTTGTTTCCTGGTGGGTTTAATAATTTAAACCCCGATTTTTTAAGCTTAAGCGTACAAGCGGCGCAGGTAGCCGTAGAAAAAATCTGCCCAGAAGCACATCGCCTACTGATTATCCCCGAAAATCATACGCGCAATACTTATTACCTGCGCAACGTGGTAGAGCTGGTTAATATTATGAAGGCAGCTGGTTTAGATGTGCGCGTTGGTAGCATTTCTCCAGAAATTACCCAGCCAACCACGCTTGAAACTCATGATGGGCATAGCTTATTACTTGAACCTGTAGTGCGTGAAGGCAATCGCATAAAGCTTAAAAATGCAACGCTGGGTGATTTCGATAGCTGTGCAGTGTTGCTCAATAACGATTTATCAGGTGGTGTGCCAGATATATTACTTAATCTTGAGCAAGATTTAATTCCGCCCCTGCATGCTGGCTGGCACGTTAGACGAAAATCACAGCATTTCAGCGCATATAATCGCGTTGTTACTGATTTTTCTAAACTTTTAGATGTTGACGAGTGGCTATTAAACCCATATTTTGAAACCTGTGGTGAGATTGATTTTCATGCTCGCACAGGTGAAGAGTGTTTGGCGTTAAAAGTAGAGCAGTTACTCGCCAAAATAAAAATAAAATATGCTCAATATGGCGTTACGCAAGAGCCGTTTGTTATTGTAAAAGCCGACGCTGGCACTTATGGCATGGGTATCATGACCGTAAAATCACCCGATGATGTGCGTGATTTAAACCGTAAAGCGCGTAACAAAATGTCTGTCATAAAAGAAGGCCAGCAGGTAAGTGAAGTGATTATTCAAGAAGGTGTATATACTTTTGAAAGCATTAACGATGCGGTCGCTGAGCCAGTGGTATATATGATGGATCACTTTGTGATTGGTGGTTTTTATCGCGTGCATACTGGACGTGCTGTGGATGAAAATTTAAATGCGCCTGGCTCACACTTTGTGCCATTAGCGTTTGAAAAACCATGCAGCTTACCCGATTGCGCTGGTGCCCCAGATACTGTGCCCAACCGCTTTTATGCTTACGGTGTAGTAGCGCGCTTGGCTTTGCTGGCAGCAGCTATCGAGCTTCAAGAACACGACCCACTAAACCAATAGTTTCAATATATATTCTATGAAATTACTGTTTATACTTGACCCACTAAATAGTTTAAAAAACTACAAAGATACAAGCCTTGCCATTATGCGTGAAGCCGCTAATAGCGGCCACATGTTATATGTGTGTGAGCAGCATGATGTCATCATGCGTTTTGATGCTATTAAAACGATTGTAAAACGATTTGAATTTAATAATACCAATATTGGGTATGAGTTAGGCAATGCAAGTGAGGTGCTAGCTACGGTATTCGATGCTATTTTAATGCGCAAAGATCCACCGTTTGATAATGAGTATTTATATAGCACCTATTTACTAGAGATAGCGGTTAATCAAGGCGCACGCGTGCTTAATAACCCGGCTGCTGTTAGAAGCTGGAATGAAAAACTCTCAGTTGCTAGATTTTTACAATTTGCACCAAATTTTTTGGTCACTGCAAATAGTGATTTAATTCGCGAATTTCTAGCTGAGCATAAAGATATTATTGTTAAACCATTAGATGGTATGGGTGGCACTGGTATTTTTAGACTTACTGAATCCGACCCAAATATTGGTGCAATTTTAGAAACCGCCACACAATTTGGCGCGCAAACCATTATGGCACAGCGTTATTTACCTGCCATTAAACAAGGTGATAAGCGTATTATAGTTATCAATGGTGAACCACTGCCTTACGCATTAGCACGCATTCCCAAGGCTGGTGAAACGCGTGGTAACTTGGCCGCAGGGGGCACAGGCATTGCGCAAGCACTAACAGAACGCGATTTAGAAATAGCAACAACTGTCGGTAAAACACTTAAAGCAGAAGGTTTATTTTTAGTAGGGCTTGATGTAATTGGTGAGCACTTAACTGAGATAAACGTTACCAGCCCAACTGGTATGGTAGAAATTGCAGCACAAACACCTTGTAATGCAGCACAAGTTTTTGTGCAGGCTTTACAAGATATTTGCTTGAAGTAAACTTGCTTGAAATAAATAAGTCGCGCTATAGTAGTGCTTATGCGTTTACTTTTTATATTGAGTTTATTACTAGCAAGTTGCAGCAAGCTAGAACCTATACACAATACGCAAAGCTATGTTTTTGGCACATTAGTTGATATTACTATTTATGGCGAGCCTGAAGCTGAAGCACAAGATTTAGCTGGCGAAATTATTCGCGACTTTCAAAACTTGCATAATCGTCTGCACGCATGGCGCCCCAGCGAAATAAAAAGACTCAATCATGCATTTGCACACGGCAAATTACCAGTAAGCATTAAGCCAGATATTGCCGCCATGATTAATGACGCAACTACACTATCAATACAGTCGAAGGGTGCATTTAACCCTGCTATTGGGGGTTTAATTGCAGAGTGGGGGTTTCAAAATGATGAGTTTAAACCAATAAAAATAAATGACTATAAACTAAAAAAGTTGGTAGCTACAAAACCAGAAATGGTCGATATTGTTATTAGTAACGGTAAAGCTTTTAGTAACAACCCTGCTGTGCAGCTTGACTTAGGCGGCTACGCAAAAGGTTACGCGCTAGATAAAGCCTTAGCCTCTTTACGTAAACACGGCGTAAAAAATGCGCTTATAAATATTGGTGGTAATATTATTGCGCTGGGTAAGCATGGCGATAAACCATGGCGCGTAGGCATACAACACCCGCGCAAACCACATGCTATTGCAACGCTAGATTTAGATAGTGGCTGGGCCATTGGCACCTCAGGCGATTATCAACGATACTTTGAAATTGCAGGAAAGCGTTACAACCATATTATTAACCCAGCTACTGGCTACCCAGCACAAGGCGTGCAAGCGGTTACTGTGCTAATACCACCACAAATCAATGCGGGCACGTTATCTGATGTGGCTTCTAAACCAATATTTATTGCAAAAAATGGGTTGCAAGCAGAAGCTGCCAAAGCCATAGGTGTAGAAGACTACTTAATCATTGAATCAGGCGATAAAATTTTAGTCAGTGCTGCAATGGCCAAACGTTTAAGTTGGGTAGATAAAAATACCGTACAACATGTTGTTCAAATTCAACCGTAAGCGTTTTATACAACACCTATTGCAGTACACCAAAATCTTAATTGGCGATTGGCTGGTTATTATTGCAAGTTTTATTGCCGTGATAATACTGTTTCAACAATTTTGGACTTTAGAGCAAGCCAGCCAACTCAAAATTAGGCAAGGCAGCACCATTTTAGGCACTTACGATTTAAACCAAACGAGAGATCTGCACATAAAAGGCCCAAAAGGTACGTCTGTTATTACCATTCAAAATGGTAAAGCACGCTACAAAAAAGCACCGTGTAACAATCAATATTGCGTACATCAAGGCTGGTTAAACCGCGCAGGACAAGTGGCTATTTGTATACCTAACCAAATTAGCCTGCAACTAATAGGCGCAAAGCCAAGCTATGACTCGCTTAACTACTAACTATAAAACAATTAGCATCACCACTAATAACGACGATCATCGCATCGCCAAACTCACTGCGCTAGCTATTGGCCTACACATTTTAGAGGCTGTTATACCATCACCTTTGCCAGGTGTAAAACCTGGCGTAGCCAACATTGTTACTTTGTATGTGTTGTATCAATATGGCTTTGCAACAGCAGCTTGGGTAAGTTTGTTAAGAGTATTTGCCAGCAGCTTGTTACTTGGGCATTTTTTATCACCCACTTTTGTATTAAGCTTAAGCGGTGCAATATTAAGCTTAGCAGCTTTATTTTTAGCACAAAAACTGCCTAGTAAGTTTTTTGGCGCAGTCACTTTAAGCATCATTGCTGCTTTTGCGCATATTGCTGGCCAACTTATTGTTGTTTGGCTTTGGCTAATTCCTAATAGTGGCATTGTTTATTTAATTCCAGTTTTTGCTTTGGCCGCTTTATTTTTTGGGTTTATTAACGGGTTAATTACTAGCAAATTACTGTTTAATAAATAAAGCCCCCCGCAGCACTTTGTGCTGACGGGGGCTGTAATTTCAAATTAGTCTACTATTGTTCGTCTAACAACTCTCGCCAGATTACACGGTGATTTGTAAAGCCAGAGGCGCTACCACCGGTAAACGTTGGCTGCACTGGTGGAAACTGCGGCGTAGGATTATCTGCCGTTACAATGTTCACTACAGGCTTACCATTAACGTAAATCACGTTCATACCTACAATCGGTGCATTGGTTTTGCTTGCAACTATATTACCTGCCACCGATGCTCCTGTTTTGTAATCAAGGAAATTAAGCCATCCGTAACCACCTGGAGAACAAACAGTATTTGAGGGTACTGTGGTAGGAAGTAATAAGGTACCAAACACTAATTGAGCTGGTACATTTTGACGCTCTCCGCTATCTGGAAAGTCAATATACCAGCCCCTTCCAGTTGAGAAGTTAACCTGATTCACTGGTGCTTGTACGCTTCTAGTAGCTGCAAGTACATCATTAACCAGTACTTGATTAACCATCGCAGAGCTAGTACGTGGATTATCTAAAGTAGCTGTGGTGGCTGAATCGTCACTGATAGCATAGATAGACTGCTGTTGTGTATCTGACAAATCACTTGTACCTAAGTATCTACCAGTGCCTACAAACAATACACGCTTTCCATTAATTTCAGCCAACTCAGGCCGCACCGTTATCGATTGGGTGTTTCCACTAGGATCTTTAAGCAGAGCTACCTTAAATGGGTTAGTAGATGATTTTGCAACGTTAATATCTAATCGCCATAAATTGCCCAACAAATCACCGCCATAAATAAATTTTGCCTCGTTGTTTATCTCTGCATCTGTAACAAAAGCATTAATTTTAGCAAGCCCACTCGGTGTTGTTGCATTACCCACATCAGTATCATATTTACTAATCACTGCACCAGTAAATGCATTTAGCACATAAAAAATGCCTTCGCCCGGGCTGCTACCAGTTGTATTGTTGTAGCCTGATGTGAAAACTACAACCCACGAACCATCTGCCTTTTTAGTAATAATGGGGTTTCCGTATGAATTGCCGATATCGCTATCATCACTAGCGTCAAACTCCCACAACAGTATGGGTGAGTTTGGGCTAGTAATGTCTAGAGCAAAATAACCCTTACCACCACCATTTAAACCTGCTACTAGTACGGTTTTCCACACAGCGCCTGTGGCGGACGCACAATTTGATGTACATATATCATTCACTACTACGTCACCATCTACATAATAAGAATGGTCTACCCCGTTACCATAATTTTTATCGGCAAGCTTCCACATGGTATTCATTACCATAGTTGGCACATAGGCCCAGCGCTCTTCACCAGTAGTCGCGTTAATTGCGTGCAGCATACCGTCATTAGCACCTATATAAATAGTACCAGCACGAGATGCTTGCGTAACTTTAAACGAACCTAAGGCTGTATCTGGGCCATAGCCTGGATCTGCAAAATTAGCTTTGGGGGCACCAATGTATACTGGTGTTGAGTCCACCAAGTCACCCAAAGTTGTTTCACGAAAACGATACAATCTATAATCATCTGTACCATCCACATTACTTGCGCGGTCTTCAAAACCATTGTTACCGCGTAAATAACTTACCAAGCTACTACTGTTAACCAATGCACGCTGTTCAATTGAAAGTGTACCCCACTGGCTTAAGTTAGCTGCTAAATAAGTATTTTCAAAATTAGCATTTTTACCCACCAAAGCCAAATTAGTACTGGTAAAACTACCTAAATTACCGTTAAGATTCATATATATATTACGTGTGTCTGTAGAGTCTGTAACCTTAGTTTGCAAGGTGCCTGTGCAAGAAGTAGAAATTTCAACCTTACAATTAGTACCATCTAAAACACTCGGTGCGGAACATGTAGCTGCTGTTGCACCAGGGGTAACACACTGATAAGTATTACTACCACCAGTTGTTGAAGGAACAACGCTACTTGGGGCTGCACAAGTATCTGCAAGTACATTTTCAATACACCAAACAGCGTCCTCACTTACCTTACCTGTCAGTGTGTTAATAGTTCTAGCCTCTAAATTGCCAGTCCACTTTACGCTAGTGTAACTAGCCACATAAGTAAAGTTATCGCCTGATACTGGGTTAAGAGTACTGGTAGCTGCTGCTGCACCTGCTCCTACTTTTGCCTTAATTGAGCTCAAAGCATCATCTAAAGAATCTGCCAATTGGTTAGGATCTTTAGCGCTAAAATAACTACCTTGACCGTTGACAGCAGCGTGCCACAAATCATCTACTGCAGTTTGTGAGTTTGCGGCTGGCACAGGCCAATTGCGAGTGCCTTGTTTTAACTCGTAAAAATCACCTTCTGTGGCAGTTTTATAATCAGTGGTGTATGTTAACGTAGCATCCACGCCTAAACCCAAGGTAAATGTTGTCATGTGCTGTTGCAAATTATTATCTGTAGCCGTTACAAATACATTATTTGTACACACATCGCCTGTAGTGCCATTTGGTCTTGTGCTACCAGTGCAAGCAGCAGAACCTGGAGTACCTGTACGCAAATCGGTATCGTAATAATATTTAGCGGCATCTGCCAAGCTATTAGAGCTTGCGACAGTACCTTCATATGACGGCCTTGGTGCAGTAGCAATTACGCCATCTTGATTACCCACTGTGCCTGTACCTGCAATATCTAGCACATTGGCATCACTATCGGTATTCCAGTAACCATCGGTAGTTAAAATTGCAAAGTTTTGTTGACATGAAAACTGTACGGGGTCTGCAGTGAACCCTGAAACAGGATTTTTACCAGCATAAATACGTCCCACCAAACTTAGTGCAGACCTCAATGGCGTAGCAGTTGTAGGGTTTGTTGCCAGCAGCTTTGAGTACCAATCAGCTTTTTGTGTAGCATTAAATTGTGCTATGGGTAAATAGTTGCTGCTCTGATTTGCAATAGTAATAAAACCAACACGGTAACGCGTATCGATTGTTTTAAACGCACGGCTGGTCGATGTCTTCATCAATTGCATGCGGGTACGATAATAGCTGTACCAGTTAGCAAAATTGGTCATTTCTTCATCGTAGGTACAAGTTGCTGCTGTTGGTGCACAATCTGTTCTTGTTGAAGCTTTAGGGTAATCAACAGTAAATGGCTCAATATCTACTCGATTAAACGTGGTTACTACTGGCGTACTACCAGAGAATTGGGCAATACTATTTGGAATAGAATATGTTTTACTGGGTATGCCATTAGTACCGCCTGCCATATTACTTACCGAGCCAATTGCAGCACCGTTGCTAAAGCCTGTAAAATTAAATGCTCCATTGCCAGAAGTACCTGCGGCTGTGGTTGACGTAATATTAATTGTAGCGCCGGTAGCTGTGGCAGTATATTCAGGGCTAGTGTTACAGCTATTAATTCTATTTGCAATGACTGTTGCAAGTGCCGCATGTCTAGTTGATGCTGTTGCCGAATTTGAGTTTGAAATTGCTGTTCCGCAAGTGCCACCAGTGCCAGTGCGCATAATTTCTACACCATTCACAGTAATATTACTCACTCTAGCATTTTGGTTTTGATTAGCGCCACTTACAGCAAACGAACCAGTAGCAGCAGATCCTGCTACAGCTGCTACGAAGGGTGCTGGTGCAGAGTAAGTCATTGCAATAGTACCTGTAAATGCACCCGCTAAAACTGGCTGAATAGTTACTTCATCACCAGTTACAACCGCGACAAAATCAGGGTTACCACTGACAATTGTAGGTACAAAAGCATTAATTGCATCACGAATATTTCTTGCTAAAGCGCCACGCGCAGTTGCAGAAGTTGTGTCGGTAATAGTTAACGCTGGGCTCGGCACTGCCGGAATAATACTGATACCGTTTATAGTAATATTAGTAATGCTCATTGCAGAAGGCGAAGTACAACTTGGTAAATTTGCCCCACCACAGCCCAATGCGTCGGCTTTAATTTTAATTTTTCCAACAGTTGATGTTGCAATACCTGCCCATCTAGCAAACGTATAGCCAGTGGTTTCAATGTATTTTGCTTGGCAGCCTAGACCCGTTAGCACATTGGCAGCAGAGTTACACCAACGGACTTTTGCAGGAAAGGTATGCGTAACTGTAGGTGTTGCAGATGTAATACAAGCTGTCAAATTTTTATCGGTACAATATTCACCATCATCTACCGTGTAGTAAAAAGGATAGCCGCGCGCAATATAAGGTTGGTTAAATGATTGGCTTTGTGTGTTGTTATTATTTGGATAAATATATTGGCTATTTTTTCTACATACCAATGGATCATACAAATCATTAGTACTTGCCGCATTGGTGTTACACCAAACTCGGTCTTGATAACCAGTAGTTAAAGAGGTGGGCACTAAACTAGTATTGCTGCCACTTTGAATGCCGTAAGCATCAATGGGTACAGAAGTCCAGCCTGCTGTATTAGCACTGGTTCTTGACAACTTTTCGGTACCATCTGCATTTAAACCAGGCGAATAAGTAATGGCAGGGTTGTAATATATAGAGTTAAAGTCTTTTGTCATGTAGGCTGGGTCACCATACGCACAGCTAGCAGTAAAATTACCCGACGTACCAGTGGTTTTGCATTTATTCGTATCGTCTACAAAATCTGGCATGTAGTCCCAGCTCATACTGCCAGAGTTATCTAATATATACATTAAATTAGGCAACACATCGCCTGTGGTCGCACTTACCAGCGGCGCGGTGCCAAGATCCGTCAGTGCAGCATTTACTGTTGAAGTTGAAAACGCGATAATTGTTACACCTATAAATTGTAAAAATTTATTTTTAAATTGGGTTGCAAGTTTTGTTTTAATTGGGGATGTCATTTTGAGACTCCTGAGTAAATCGATTAAATATATTTAAAATTAATAAATAAAAGCTTGTAAATAACTAACTGTATTTTTGGGCCCTGTAACGCGTACGGTGGCACGATACACCACAGCATCAGCGCCACCTTTTTGGCCACCAAAACCGCCATTGCCAGCACCGCCGCCTTCACTTTTACTACCCATAGAATTGGCTGCAGAATTACCTGTGCCCACTAAACAGTTTTCTTGGTTTATTGCACCAACATTGCGGCACATGCGTTGCACAATAATCTGTGTTTGATTACCGCTTTTATCATCTATATCTTTAGCGACTACAATAGAATTAGCCCAAGTGGCAGCAGCACTTAGTGAAGCAGGGGTTTCTAAAAGAACACCATCTAAATTGGCTAAGTACCCAGGCGCTGGAGCTTCTAGCCCAACTGCACCAGTGTCATTAATAAATCTATAGGCTCTTGCAATACCGGTTTCGGCAGACATAATTGCCGACTGTTTAAAAGCCAAATTACCTGCTACAAGCACACCGCTATCAACTGAACGTATTAAAGCAGCGGCCGCCAACGACATAGCAACTAATGCAATAAGTGCTATAAACAGCACCAAGCCTTTTTGTGATTTAGCCATTGAATATTTTTTCATGCCTGTTAATCTCATAACGGTAATTTTCATGATATTAATTTTCTATAGTTGCGGGCTGGCAGCAAGTACGTTTCTTAAAGGCACAACTACTTCGTATACACGGTAGCGATAATTAGTCCAATTAGCACCCAATGCCCCAGATAAATTTAAATTAGCGCCAAAAACGCATAGCCTAGCGGGGCCTGTTGCGGCACCATTGCAAAGTTGAGTAACGGCTGTATTTTCTAATAAATTGTTTCTGGCGATTACCGCAATACGTACAACTTTAATGCGATTACGATCTGCCACTGAAATAGCAGCAGGCGCCCATATACCTGTGGCGTCTTGCCAACTGCTAATAATCTCGCTATTAGCTGTGGTAGCTACCCCATATTGGGCTTGCAAGCTCACAATTTCGTTTAATATAGGGTTTTGTGCGCCAGTAGTTGCATTACTTTTTCTTAATTGATTGGCACTAACATCAAAAGTAACTTCTCTAATTTGTCCTAAACAAGCAAATTTGTCATTTTGGGTCATGCTCGCATTGGATAAAACATTAATGCCGTTTGTAGCATTTAGAGAAGTTACTCTGGTTGCATAACAAGCAGTGCTGTTGTCTCTAGTAACCAACGCCACATCATTAGCTACACATCCCATATTGTTATCTACACCAACATAAGTGCTACCTGCCACTGTTACTATATCGGTAGACATAGCACCGCGAGTGCTACTACCATAATGTATAGTAATAACGTCACTGTTGGCGCCATCATTAACAATAACTGGCGTGATAATGTCTCTTACAATACTAGTAGCATTAGCCCTAGTAGATTGGTTGTCGGTATCTAAATTAATTACTGGTGATGTAGTGTCGCATCTAAGTGCCGAGTAATTAACTCCGCCAGCAACAATTGCACTATCTGCAGCTACTTTAATATTGTAAGCCGTCAAAGCAGCGGCTTGTGCCGCTGCTATTTGAGCTGGTGTTTTGTTTAAGTTATTTTCAAACACATAAGTGTTTGCAGCCGTAGCAGCAGTAATTATCGGTAAAGTTCCACTAGTTAATGGTATGCCATAACCTGCAAATTGTAGCTCTCGCTGTATCATGTAAAGGCCAATACTGCCACTAGTTTGGGCATCGGCTATACCAGTAGTGCTACGTTTACTGCCTTCAAAAGAAGAAAAGGTTTGCATGATTACCACGGTAGCAATTAAGCCGATGGCTAGACCTACCATTAGCTCTATTAAACTAAAGCCTGATTGGTAATATGATTTTTGTATATTTTTGCTCATGCTTATCTCGCTGTAAAAATTGAAGTTACAGCTTCATAGCTATGAACAGGCTCACCTGGCACTTGCCATGTAACCGTGAACTGGTAACGACCTTCGGTGAGTAGCTTTGTATTTAATGAGCCGCTAGGCAGGTTAGCAACAGGCTTGGCATTGTTGCCACCTAGTGCGATGGGGTTAGATAACATTGCGCCTAGTTCTTGCTGTACTACATAAGCGGCCTCTGCTCGGTAAGTAGCGTCGGCAGTATTTTTCATCATGGCGCCCTGTAAGCCTGAAATTGCTAATATACCAAATGAAAAAATAAGTACAGCTATCAATGCCTCTAGAAGCACAGCACCGTTTTGCTTGCACGGCTCATAAAACTTAATACCGCCAAAAGATTTATTTTTCATTATGCTAAGCTCGTGATATTTTTATAGATTAGGTAATTAACACTTACGCGGATCGCTAATATTAGTATTAGGGTCGCACAAGCGCACATTGCCGCCTGCGCCCAAAGTTATATTTAAATTACGGTTTGCCCCAGCAAAGCTAACAGCAACCTGAGTGAGTTGATTAACACCTGTAATAATGCCTAAATTATTAAATGTTGCATTAGTTGCCCCGCCGGGCAATACCGTAGTTACAGCGGCGGCAGTGCCACCTTCGGTATTGGCACGCGTATCGATTATAGCTGGGCAATCGGCAACTCCATCACCATCCAAATCTGCTATTGTAGTAACACAACCTACTGTCCATGCAGAATTTGCACCCAGCGTAAATCTTACTTGTGTATTACGCATTAAAGCCTCAGAACGCGCTTTCTGTATACCATTTAATATAGACTCGGCCGCTGTGCGAACTTTGGTATTTTGTATCCAAGCACGATAACTAGGTATGGCGACAGCAGCAGTTATACCGATTACTGCAACCGTAATCATCAACTCTACTAACGAAAAACCTTTTTGTTTAAACCTAAACATTGTTAGCAAGCACCGCTAGGCTTAAGTGACCAACATGCCGCATTAAATGATGAGCTTTTAGCGTTAGCTTGATTAACAGCGTAGGTATATGCTGCCATAACACCAGTACCTGTAGC
>JANMNC010000143.1:0-5569 GCA_031373695.1 Methylotenera sp.
GCTACCGCGCGTTGTTTATTATCGGTTAAACAATCAATAATTATGGCTGCACCGTTAATACCATAGCCTTCGTAGCGAATCTCTTCGTAGTTCACGCCTTCCAACTCGCCCGTACCTTTTTTAATGGCACGCGTGATATTATCGGCTGGCATATTCTCTTCTTTTGCCTCAGCTACAGCCGCACGTAATCGCGGGTTCATGGCAACATCGCCGCCACTTAAACGTGCAGCTACAGTGATTTCTTTAATAATTTTGGTGAAAATTTTGCCGCGTTTGGCATCTTGGCGGCCTTTGCGATGTTGAATATTGGCCCATTTGCTGTGTCCTGCCATGCTAAAAACGTCCTTTGTGATTAATAAGCGCGTTGAGTAATTAGCCTATTTTAGCACAGTCAGGCTTGCGCTTAAAAAGTGCGCTTAAGCACTATTCTTGCCCCTCAGCAATGCAAACTGCTTGGTGTTTGCGTATGGTAACGGCAGAAATTAAAATAAGCGCAATAGCAACTAGCAACATGCCCACCAGCGCAATCTGGCTAGGCACTTCACCTAATTGCAGCCATGCACTTAATACGCCGATAACAGGCGCTAACATACTGCCCATGCTGGCAGAGCCTGCTGGCAAGTGTTGCAAGGCATACGCCCAGCACACCCAAGCCAGTGCGCCACTTAAAAACATGCTGTACACCACGCTGGCAATAAAATTAGGATGCCAGTTTATTGCAGGGGCGGGCAAGATGAGCGCTAAAACAATAATAGGGATTGAGCCTAATAGCATCGGCCATGCTGTGATGTTTAGCACATCTAAATCGGGGCGTCTTTTATTGAGTTTTTTAGAGACAATCGCTGAAATTGCCCAAAATACACCTGAGAATAAAGCCATTACCATGCTGATAATGGTGGCTTGTGAGTAGTGATTGTCAGGCTCAAAAAAGCGTTGTGGTTCAAACACCAGCGTAATGCCAGCAATTGCCAAAATAACGGCTAGCCATTGCCAACCTTTTACTTTTTCGCCCAGTATTGGCCACGCAAATAGCATCACCCAAAAAGGCATGGTGTAGCTTAAAACGGCCGTTTTACCTGCACCACCGTGCACCAGCGCCCAAATCAACAATCCTGTAAAACCACAGGTTTGTAATAGCCCAAGTAACAACATGGTGGGAAACTCTTGCAGTTTTAGTGGGCGGTTTCCTGCCGCCATCACAATAAATAGCACGATTGCGCCCAGCGTAGTGCGCAGTGCCGTAAATTGAAAAGGCGTTGCGTACTGCACCGCCGTTTTCATCACCACCCAGTTATACCCCCAAATGAGTGTGAGTAAAAACAGTGCACTAAATGCGCGGATGGTGTTTTTTCTACTCGTTTCCATTATTTTCTACGACTGTTAAATGCTAGTTCCAAATGTGAGTAACTGCTAACCAGCCACCATCATTTTGTAAGCGATAAACCAAATGCACATTACCGCCAAAGGTTTGGCGTGCGCCTTGTTCATCTACCATTGCGCCACTCCAAATACCACGTTGATACACTAAATTGCCGTCTTCTACTGCATCGGTTAAGGTGAGTTTATGGTCAATAACGCCTGCGTTAATTAAGCCTGCAAAAAAGGCTTCAATCGCTACACGGCCTTGAATCGGCGCACCTGCTGGTGCTGGCATGACTACCGCATTTTCGGCATACAAAGGCGCGATTGCACTAGCGTCTTTTGCATTAAATGCAGCATCAAATTTTGCGTTGATTGCTGAAATAGTCGTTTGGATGGTTGTCATATTCTAAGTGGCTTTCTTTATAAATAATTTAAAAAATTGGTAGCTGGTGCACTAGCTATTGGCTAATAATTGAATAATTGTAGGCTATCTCAGCGCAGGAATACCCAAATCAATGAGCCCTAAAAGCTGTTGTAGTAGTACACGCTTTTCTTCATCTAAGCCTTGCATGCACTGCCTTAAACGGCGGTAATAATCAGGCATTACCACATCTAACTTAGCTTGGCCCACATCGGTTAATTGTATTTGTATGCTGCGTCTATCTTCTTTGCCAAACACACGAGTGACCAAACCATTTTGTTCTAAACCGTCAATTAAGCCTGTCATAGTGGCGCGACTAACGCCAATTTTCTCGGCTAATAATGATGGGCTTGAGGTGAAAGTCTCTTCACGCATGAGCAATATCAACACCCACCAGCGGCCTTGCAGTAAGCCGTGCTTACTTAAACAGGCATCTAACGCCAATGACAAATCAGTGGCAATGCGCATTAAATATAAAAAACTAGCGGTCGCGCTAATATCCGCATCGGGATAGCGTTGGGCAAATTTACCTAATATTTCAGGTGTAGGAAGATCTCTAAGCTGCAACATAATTAGCATCATTATAGTTAGCTAGCTAACTATGTCAATCATTTTAATTTATTTTGTTGCCAGATATTGGCTAAATTATTTATCGGTGTATATTTAAATGGCTAATAGGCAGGAGAAAAACATGAAAACTTTACAACAAGTATTAAACGATAAAAAACATAAAGAAGTGATTAGTATTGCGCCTAACAGACCTATTTTTGATGCGCTGGTTATTCTGGCTGAATATAAAATTGGTGCGTTGGCTGTTATGCAAGACGGCAAATTAGTTGGCATTTTTTCAGAGCGTGATTACGCACGCGAAGTTGTATTAAAAGGTCGCTCATCTAAAACAACGCAAGTAAGTGAAGTGATGACACACAAAGTTATAGCAGGAAAATCTGATGATTTGGTTGAAAGCACCATGAGCATGATGAGTGAAAAACGTATTCGCCACCTGCCGATAGTAAATGGAGAAGAATTACTTGGCATGTTGTCGTTGGGTGACTTAGTCAAAGAAACGATTGCTTACCAACAAAGGCTGATAAAAGAGCTAGAGCAATATATTCGCGGCTAATGTTTTATCTATTAAAAATCACTTAGTACAAGCTCATGAAAATGCTTACTGTTTGTTCATGTCAACTTGCAGTGCATAAATTAAAACGCAGCGCATAATGCATTCACACAAACAAGAAACGAATTAACAACTAAGTGAATTGTTTGTTGCAATACCTAATTTAATCATTTAACTTTTAAAGGATATTAATCATGTGGACAACTCCAGCAGCAACTGAAATGCGTTTTGGCTTTGAAGTTACAATGTACGTAATGAATAAATAATGTTTCAAGTTAAAGTACAAATTAGTGATAAAAAAACCAAAGTATCATTTTGGTCTTTTCATTGGTTAAATTGTACTTGCCCAATGTGTAAATCAAACTAACAGGAGAATATTATGTGGACAACACCAGCAGCTACAGAAATGCGTTTTGGCTTTGAAGTTACAATGTACGTAATGAACAAGTAATAGAGCAATTCATTCAGTGTTTTGAATTTAAAAGGGAGCAACCGCTCCCTTTTTGATTTCTACTGATTACTCACCAATTATTTTAACCAGCACGCGCTTCTTACGCCTGCCATCAAACTCACCGTAAAAAATTTGCTCCCACGGCCCAAAATCTAAACGGCCTTCGGTTATCGCCACTACTACTTCACGCCCCATAATCTGGCGCTTCATATGCGCATCGGCATTGTCTTCACCTGTATCATTATGGCGATAACTGCTTACTGGCTCATGCGGAGCAAGCTTTTCAAGCCATTGCGTATAGTCATGATGCAGACCACGTTCATCATCATTAATAAATACGCTGGCAGTAATATGCATGGCGTTAATCAACACCAAGCCTTCGTAAATACCACTTTCGCGCAAACATTCGTTAATTTGTTCAGTAATGCGGATAAATGCAACGCGAGTGGGTGGATTAAACCAGAGTTCTTTGCGGTAGCTTTTCATGTGTTGCCTCCTATATCAATACACAATTCTAGCACCCAAGGCATAATCAATATCGATTAGCCAATAAAAAAGGCTTCTCGAAAGAAGCCTTTTAAAGAGGCATTTTTAAGCGTTGTTTCTTTTAGCTTTTAACATCTACATGGTGTGAAAATGTTTTACCTTCGTTATCTGTTGCCACAACTTCTAATTTACCAGGCTCAGCAGGTATAAAATTAAATTTAAAATAAGGGTCCTCAGCTGTACCAACCCCCACATCCACCGTCATTACAGGCTTGCCGTTATATTTAAACTCAGTTTTATTAATATAAAATGCAGGCACAAAACCTTGCGAAACTAAATCGCGCTGCAAGCCAGTGCGCATCATGTGTTTAATATTAAACGTGGTAGATGTGGCGCTACCTAACTTAACAGGCGCTTCAACGTTCATTTTGATTTTGCCCGCCGATGCACGCAATGCTGCCTCGTCACCATCTACCGTGCCACCACAACCACCTGCCGCGCGTATTTCACGCGAAGCTAAATACAATTTACCATCGGCGGTTTCGCCTACCAAGCGCACAAATGCATCGGTTTCAAACCTAATTCGCGTTGCTAGCTGAAAGTTACCCAACGCATCAGTTAAGTGATAAGTCGCGGTAAGTGGAATTGGATTAGCATCAACAAAAGAATACAATTTAACAATTTTAACGCCGTTGGCCGCAACATTATCAATAGTGTAAGTCACTGGCACTTGCGCACCACTTTCAGCGCGGCGCGGTGCTTCAATCTTCATAAAAGTAACTTCTGTCATAGGGCGTTTTTCAAAAAACGCTTCCTTCATCACAGGCCATAAAGTAGGATTAGGCTCAGCAATCACACTTGCACTAGCGCCAACTAACAAGCCACATACAAGCATTGAATTAACTAAAAATTGTTTCGTTTTCATCTCTTCTCCAAATCTGCTTTAGGCAGAATTAACACTGTTTTTAATAACGTATTATTCAAAATTACGACTACATAATACTATTTTAGTTTTATCCAAGCACTTGTATGTGATGCGAGTCACACAACAAATATTAAGCTTTTATTAGGTGTTGCGAAACTCTTCAAAATTAAGCTCAATACCATTACCAGCAGGATCTTTAAAGTTAATTTGTTTAACGCCATTCATTAAAGTGCGCGTGGTGTAAGGTATTTGGTGCGCGTTCAAATGCGCTTCCATCGCAGGCATATCGTTACAGGTAAACGACACATGGTCGTAGGTGCCATTGACATGCAAATCGGGTGCGCCAACGCCTTTGTTGTACTCAGCAATATGCAGAACATAATTGTCATTAATATACAACCAAAAACCATAGCTAGTAGTCGCCGTGCGCGGACCCACTTTTAACCCCACAATATCGCAATAAAAATCACGCAACACATGCATCATGTCGCGGTTGGCGCGGAGGTTAATATGATTAATTTCGGTGACTGGCATAATGGCTCATTTACTCATTAAACGTGATTTAATATCAAGCCAATAGTCAGGCTTTCTATGTAGATGACCAATAGCAATCACTAAAATAATATCATCAACTTTGCTGTAAATAATGCCATAAGGAAATCGCTTTAACTGGCACCGTTTTGCGTTTTTAGATATTGAATGCCAAGCATCTGGCCACAAACATATACGATCTAAACTAGTCAAAACTTCAAGTAAAAATGATTGGCCTAAGTTTGGTGCTTGGGCGTTGTAATAATCCACCGC
>JANMNC010000147.1:0-5376 GCA_031373695.1 Methylotenera sp.
TTAAATAAGCCGCCCTGCGCGGGTGAAAAATAACCACCTGTTGCTTGTTGTAACTGGTAAATGGCTTGTGAAAAGCTAGCATAATCGGCTTCAACCACTGCAGGCAAAGCTTGCATTAGCATAATATGGCTTAATTTTTGAGCAGTTTCTAGCGCAACTTTAGGCAATGCATCAAATGCTTTTATTTCTTGTTCACCATGCACGCCTTGCTCAGCCGAATCATTAATTAACAATATGCGCCAATTTTCAGGAAAATTATGCCGCGCAATAATCGGTGGCAGCGTATTCTTACTACCCTGTCCGCCATCCATTACCAAACCACCATGCTCAAATGTACCAATACCAATTCCAGAGCGCTTACCGCGGTTGGTCACCATTGCTATTTGCGCCAGGCTTAAGTTCAATTCAAATAACTCGTTCAATCCCATTCCTACAGCTAAAGCTAGCTGGGTGCCAGAGCCTAAGCCCGAGTGTTCTGGTATTGCCTTGTGCAGCTTAATTACAAATTGTTGTTCTATTTTTAAAGCATTAACCAAACTACTAACAACTTTGTCCAATCGCTGATTATTTTCCAGTGTAATTAATGGTTTTTCATCAGAGTTAATAGCCGTTATTTCTATTTGTGTACTCGGCGCGTCTATTGCCAAACCCAAACTACCAAACATACGCCCTAAATCGCCATTTAAATCGAAAAACCCCATATGCAAACGCGCGGCGGTGGTAACGATAACTTTTTGTGCTGAAGATTTTTTTAAAGTTTGTGTTTTCATTTAACTATTTACTTACAACTATTTACCTACAACTATTCAATAGATTTTTTACTATTTTAGCCTAAACCATCGCAACATTATTCATTAACCTAAATGAGCTAGCATTCTCGCGTGACAATAGCAGCCTAATTTGGCACAATAGTGCAACAAACCAAGTCTGTATTAATAAATCTTTCATTATAAAAATATGTTTGCACAATTAAGGGATCAGTATGTCAGTTCACGCAATTCCATTCGAACAACTTCGTAATACCGATGTAGGCTCTGTTGGGGGCAAAAATGCTTCGCTAGGCGAAATGATTTCTCAACTAACTGCTAAAGGTGTGCGCGTACCTACTGGCTTTGCAACTACTGCAGATGCTTATCGCGAATTTTTAGCACAGGATGGTCTAGACAACAAGATTAATGCAGCGCTTGACGCCTTAAATGTAGATGACACGCAAGCACTTGCTAAATGTGGCACGCAAATTCGCGCTTGGATTATGGATGCGCCGTTTCCTGCTGCTTTAAACGCCGCCATTGCAGAAAATTATGCGCGATTAACTGATAGCTCGGCCGCTGGTACCACCTTTGCCGTGCGCTCGTCTGCCACTGCAGAAGACTTGCCCGATGCTTCTTTTGCGGGTCAACAAGAGAGTTTTTTAAATATTCATGGCTTAGATAATATTACGCATGCCATTAAAGAAGTATTTGCCTCGCTATATAACGACCGTGCTATTTCATACCGCGTACATAAAGGCTTTGTGCACGCTGATGTAGCATTATCAGCTGGTGTGCAGCAAATGGTACGCAGCGATATTGGTTGTGCAGGTGTGATGTTTACCATTGATACTGAATCTGGCTTTAAGGATGTTGTGTTTATTACATCAAGCTATGGTCTTGGTGAAACCGTGGTACAAGGTGCCGTCAACCCAGATGAATTTTATGTACACAAACCAACTTTAGCACTTGGTAAACCATCTATTGTGCGTCGTAACATGGGTTCTAAACTCATCAAAATGGTTTTCTCAGATGCCACCCAAGCTGGCAAAAGCACCAACACTGTAGATGTAGACCCAGTGCAATCAGACGTTTACTCACTAAGCGATGCCGATATTTTAGAATTAGCCACTTACGCCATGACTATTGAAACGCATTATGGCTGCCCAATGGATATTGAGTGGGGCAAAAATGGCTTAGATAACAAATTATATATTTTGCAAGCGCGTCCTGAGACAGTAAAATCTCAAGAAGCTGCAAACAATGTTACGCAGACTTATAAGTTACAAAAACATTCTGCCTTACCTCTAGTCGTGGGCCGCGCAGTAACACAAAAAGTGGGTGTTGGCCCTGTTAGAATCGTGTTAGACCCAGCGCAAATGCACGAAGTGCAACCAGGCGATGTATTAGTGGCCGATATGACAGATCCTAACTGGGAGCCTGTCATGAAACGCGCTGCAGCGCTGGTCACTAATCGTGGTGGCCGCACTTGCCACGCAGCGATTATTGCTCGTGAGCTTGGCATACCTGCCATTGTAGGCTCTGTTAACGCTACTGATTTATTGCGTGAAGGTGAAATTGTCACCGTTTCATGTGCAGAAGGCGAAACTGGCTTTGTGTATCACGGTGCGCTTGATTTTGAAATAAATACGCAAACAAATAATGCGCTATCTAAACCGCCATGCAAAATAATGATGAACGTCGGCAATCCTGATATGGCGTTTAGCTTTGCTCAAATTCCTAACGACGGTGTAGGTTTGGCGCGTTTGGAGTTTGTGATTAACAATATGGTTGGCATTCACCCTAAAGCTATTTTAAATGTTGATGCCATGCCTGCTGCCATAAAAGCAGTGATTAAAAGCCGCGCACGCGGTTATGCGTCACCTAAACAATTTTATATTGATAAAGTAGCCGAAGGTGTAGCTACCATTGCCGCTGCGTTTTATCCAAAACCAGTGATTGTACGTACCTCTGATTTCAAATCAAATGAGTACAAAAAATTGGTCGGTGGTGATATTTATGAGCCCGACGAAGAAAATCCGATGATTGGCTTTCGTGGTGCAGCACGTTACATGGCAGAAGATTTTAAAGAGTGTTTTGCAATGGAATGCTTAGCCATGAAAAAAGTACGTGAAGAAATGGGCTTAACAAACGTCGAGTTAATGTTGCCATTTGTGCGCACATTAGACGAAGCGAAAGCAGTCACCGAAATTATGGCAGCCAATGGTTTAAAACGCGGCGAAAATGGCTTGCGCTTAATTATGATGTGCGAAATTCCATCTAATGCATTATTGGCCGAGCAATTTTTAGAATATTTTGATGGCTTCTCAATTGGCTCTAACGATCTTACCCAGCTTACATTGGGCATGGATAGAGACTCTGGCATATTGGCAGATGGTTTTGATGAGCGTAACGATGCGGTAAAAGTATTGCTAGAGATGACTATTAGCACCTGCAATCGCTTAGGTAAATATGTAGGCATCTGTGGCCAAGGCCCATCAGATCATCCAGACTTTGCTGAATGGTTGGTAGCACAAGGCATACAATCAATATCGTTGAACCCCGATACTGTAGTGGCTACTTGGCAACGTTTAACTAAATAATAAATACTGAAAAATAAATAATCGTGCAAATTCAACGTACCGTATTTTTTATATCGGACGGCACTGGCATTACTGCTGGTGCCCTTGGGCAATTGTTAGCACATTTTCCGCAAACACATTTTGCGCAAGTTAGGCTGCCTTTTACTGACTCTGTTACCAAAATTGAAGATGCGCAACAGCGCATACTCATTGCTAAAGCAGGTGATGGCATGCGGCCAGTGGTCATTATGTCTCTTGGCAATATTGAACATCGTGTTTTATTGAAAGAAGCCGATGCTTATTATATTGATTTATTTAATAACTTTATTGACCCACTTGGCTTAGAGCTTGCGCAAGAACCGCTTACAGGCAAAGGTATTGCGCACGGGGTAATGGGTGCAAATTACCATGAGCGTATGGAGGCAATTAACTTTACGCTTGGCCACGATGACGGCATGACTAATTCTGGTTTAGAAGAAGCGCAAGTTATTTTAATTGGTGTATCACGTTGCGGAAAAACACCTACCAGCATTTACTTGGCCATGCAATTTGGTGTAAAAGCAGCCAATTATCCTTTAATTCCAGAAGACTTTGAGCGTGGCACTCTGCCAGAAGTGTTATATAAGCACGTAGATAAAATATTCGGCTTAACTATTAAAGCAGAACGTCTGCATTCTGTGCGTAGCGAGCGCAGGCCAGATAGTTTTTACGCCTCGATTGAAAACTGCCGTAAAGAAATTGACACTGCAGAAAACTTAATGCGTAAAAATAATATTACTTGGGCAGACTCTACTAGCCGCTCTATTGAAGAGTTATCGGCAATAATTTTGCAAAAAATACGATTACCCGCAAAATAATTAAACAAACAAAACAACAAAACAACAAAGGCGCTCAACGAGCGCCTTTTTTGTATTCGTAACCCGTATTATTTTAAATAAGGTTTTATTTTACTAGTAATATCAGATGAGTCAGGTTGCACTGTACTCTCAAAAGCCAAAACTTCTTTACCACCTGGCGTAATCACATATTTGTAAAAATTCCACATGGGTGCTTGGCCAGATTTTGCCACTAATTGCTTGTAAAATGGGTTAGCATTAGGGCCAGTAACCGAGCTTTTAGCCGCCATTGGGAAATTAACACCATAGGTCATCTTACAAAAATCGCCAATTTCTTTGTTGTTTCCTGGGTCTTGTCTAAAATCGTTTGATGGAAACCCAATCACCAGTAGGCCTTGATTTTTGTGTTTTTTGTACAACCCCTCTAGCGCTTCAAACTGCGGTGTAAATCCACATTTGCTGGCTGTATTCACCACCAATATTGGTTTATCTTGATAATCACACAAATTGATTTTTTCGCCATGCAGCGTTGTAAATTGGTGATTATATAGTTCTGGGCAAGTGGCAGCATTTACCATTGCACTAGAACCTAAGGCCAAAATACCAAACGCTATGCTCAATAAGTTTTTGTTCATTAGTCATATCCTTAATGGTTAATTTTTTCATTAACTTAAGATTCAAATAAAGTTTATTCGTTCTATTAATTTTTGCCTAAACCAACAAATGATGCACTAAACCTAACGTTGCAAAAATACCAATTAATTTAATAATGCTAAGTTTAAATTTAAATAAAGCAATACCGGCCAACAAGGTCGTTATAACTGCAAACCAATCTACAGTTGTGGCTAAGCTATTAAACCCATTTGGCCAAAAAATATGCATCGCAAAAAATATGGCTAAACTAGCGATTACACCCACCACTGCCGCTGTAATAGCGGTTAATGGTGCCGATAGTTTTAAATTGTTTTGTGAGGATTCAATAAATGGCGCACCTACAAATATAAAAATAAATGATGGCAAAAAGGTAAAGAAAGTGACTACACATGCAGCCAAAACAGCAGACAACAACAGGCTACCTTCGCCCATAAAAGGTTGCCCCCATCCACCAACAAAACCTACAAAAGTTACCACCATGATTAATGGCCCAGGTGTAGTTTCGCCAAGTGCTAATCCATCCATCATTTGTGTTGCCGTTAACCAATGGTAATG
>JANMNC010000157.1:0-26550 GCA_031373695.1 Methylotenera sp.
TAGCACTTGTAAAGAAAAATCCACACAAAATTACTATGCTAAGTTTTGCTAAATTCGACATTACTGTGCTTTCTAGGCCATTTAAAAACAGCCTAACTATTTAATTAACCTAATATTTTATCAAAAAACGCTTGTTCGTGATAGCATTTGCGCTTAAAGCCTTAGCCTGTAAATCTTCAATGCCATTATTTCAAAACGCCACTTTTTTTATTTCAGCTCATCACTTGCGCGATTTACCACCTGCCAGCGGCATCGAAGTCGCTTTTGCAGGCCGCTCTAACGCAGGCAAATCTAGCGCATTAAATACATTAGCCAACCATAACCGCTTGGCTTATGTAAGCAAACAACCTGGCCGCACGCAGCTTATTAACTTTTTTACCTTAGGCAATGACCGCCACTTGGTAGATTTACCAGGCTACGGTTACGCTAAAGTACCTGAAAGCATGCGTGCGCACTGGCAAAGTGTATTAGCACGCTATTTATCTGAGCGCACCAGCTTGGGCGGCTTGGTATTGGTAATGGACAGCCGCCATCCGCTACAACCACTAGACCGTCAAATGTTAAATTGGTTTTGCCCTAGCGGCAAACCAGTGCATGTTTTATTAACTAAATCAGATAAATTGTCGCGTGGCGAAGCTGGTTTAACACTAGCTAAAGTGCGCAAAGAATTATTGGCGATTTGGGGCGAAAGCTGCACTGTGCAATTATTTTCTAGCTCTAAAAAATTGGGTGTAGAAGAAGCCGAAAAAATAATTGGCGCTTGGCTGTTCACCGATAATGTAGATTCAGGTGATTTTAGTCATGACGACTTAGATTCTGGTGAAGACTAAATCCCACACACCATGCCCTAATTTAATGCCACGATTTTCAAACTTAGTCAGCGGCCTGTAGCTAGGTTTTTCAGCATAATCTGATGCCGTATTATGCAATTGCGGTTCAACTTTTAACACATCCAGCACCCACACGGCATACTCTTGCCAATCGGTCGCCACGTGCAAATAGCCACCAGTTTTAAGCTTGCTACATAATAATTTTACAAACTCGGTTTGAATTAAGCGCCGTTTATGGTGGCGTTTTTTATGCCACGGATCTGGGAAAAAGATATGCACGCCATCCAAGCTAGCATCCGCAATCATATTTTGCAAAACCTCCACCACATCGTGCTGAATAATACGAACATTAGTAAGCGCTTGCTCTTCAATTAGCTTAAGTAGAGCGCCAACTCCTGGCGTATGAACCTCTGCTGCTAGAAAATCGTAATCAGGCAAAGTGTGGGCTATTTTGGCAGTGGTTTCACCCATACCAAAGCCAATTTCTAAGATTTTTTTAGAGCTTGTTCGGTTAAAAACGGTGTTTAAATCGATGGTCTGTAAGCCATATTCTAAGCCATGTTTGGGCCATTGCGTTTCAAGCGCATTGGCTTGACCTTTTGTTACTCGGCCTTGGCGCAGCACAAAACTGCGAATACGGCGGTTTTTTAAATCGCCGTCTAAAGTCATCTCTGTTTTAATCGTGTCTGTCATAGCGCCAATTATACTAGAGGGTGTGCGTTTTATCGCCGCTTTTAAAACCAAGCAAGTCTATTTCAACACCTTTAGTTAATGCGATAACCTTAAATAGCTCGCCCATTTCGGCAGGTGATAATAGTTTTTGTGCGGCAGCAGCTAAGGGCGCATAAGTGGCCATATTATTTGGCGATGTTTCGCTTAATATTTCTAGCAACCCACAATTAATTAAAAAACTAGTTTGGTTACAGTAGCCTGCCAGCGCCAAGCCTTGTGTCAGTGCCGCTTCAGCTATCGCCGTAAAGTTAACGTGTACAGTTATATCTTGCAAGCCAACATTAATAAGTGGATTAGGGTGTGCGTAATGTTGATAATGACACATCAGCGTTCCGGTATTGCGCTGTGGGTGATAATACTCTGGCGCACCAAAACCGTAATCTAGCATTAATATAACGCCCTGCTTTAAACATTGCGCAAGGCTATTTATTAAACCTGTGGCAGCTGGACAAGCTTCTGTTAAATAATCCATTGGCAGAGAGTAAGCACTTACATTATTGTATAAACTACCAGCTTTTAAAGGCTTATCTTGCCAAATAAAATCCCCATTAAATATTACACCACGCTCTTGTAAACCCTGCTCTGTGTTATGAATAAGATGTACAGGTATTGCGTCAAGCACCTCGTTACCTAATATTAAACCAACAAAATTGCTTGGCAGTGAATCTAGCCAAACAACTCGCTGCATTAATGTATCTGGTAATTTTTTCTGCAAGTTTTCGCACTGAATTTGGCGCAAGTGCTCGCTTACTTCTAATATAAAATACTGGCTAGGCAACTGGTTAAGCGCTTGTAAATTAATCAACAAATCGGCCGCTAATTGTCCTGTGCCTGCGCCAATCTCTAAAATACAGGGTTCTGAAATACTGAGCTCTAAAATATTTGTGTTTAACGCATTAGACGTTGCCGCTAAAACTTGTGCCACTTGCCTTGCCAAACTTTGTGCAAATAATGGCGAAATTTCTGGCGCAGTGACAAAATCACCACCTTTGCCGAACTTTTTAGCACCACCGCTGTAATAACCTAAGCCAGGCGTGTATAGCGCCATGTGCATAAACGTAGCAAAATCTATCCAGCCGTCAGCATCGCTGATTTTTCTCTCAATTGACTTTATGAGTTGTTGACTTTGAACAGCAGCTTCAAGGCTTGGTGTAGGTAGTGTTGCCATTCCCTATTATAATGTGGCTAGCTTTAAAATGAGCAGTCTAGAAATGAGCATCGTGTGACTTTAGCTTTAAATAATTTAAGTTTATCAAACAAAGTAGTGCTAATTACAGGTGGCGCCAAGCGTGTAGGTGCGGCTATTTGTCGCGAACTGCATGCCAATGGGGCGCAGTTAATGATTCATTATAAAACCAGTATTAACGAGGCACGTGCACTGCAGGCTGAGCTCAATTTGCAACGTAAAAACTCTGTGGCTATTATTCAGGGTGATTTACTTAATATTGCTGTGCTGCCAAGCCTAGTGCATGAAACTGTGAACCAGTTTGGCAAATTAGATGTATTAATAAATAACGCCTCAACTTATTACCCAACCGAAATTGGCAAAATCACCGAAGAAAACTGGCAAGATTTAGTCGGCAGCAACCTAAAAGCCCCTATGTTTTTGGCACAAGCGGCAGCGGCAGAGTTGCGCAAGAGCCACGGCTGCATTGTGAATATAACCGACATGCACATTGAGCGCCCTAAAAAAGGTTATGTGGTTTACAGCGTGGCAAAAGCAGGTTTAGTCACCCTCACTAAATCGCTAGCACACGAGCTTTCGCCCGAAGTGCGTGTAAATGCAGTAGCACCAGGCCCAGTGCAATGGCCAGAAAACAACCCGCAATTTGATGAGGTTTACAGACAGCGTGTAATCTCTCAAACATTATTAAAACGCGTAGGCGAGCCCGCAGATATTGCCAAAGCGGTTAAATTTTTGGTGGCCGATGCCCCGTTTATTACGGGCCATGTGCTGGCGGTAGATGGTGGGCGATCTTTAAACTTATAGACTGAATTATGATTAAACACTTACCCGATAACCATTCCAACAATTTCATTAAGTTGCGTAACAGCTTAATATCGTCCACAGGCAAAGCCATTGGCGATTACAACATGATTGAGGATGGTGACACAGTGTTGGTGTGCATGAGTGGCGGCAAAGATAGCTATACCATGCTGATGATGTTGCTGGCTTTGCAAGAGCGTGCGCCGATTAACTTTAAGTTAATCGCGATGAATTTAGACCAAAAGCAGCCCAACTTTCCTGAGCATATTTTGCCAGAATACTTTGAAAAGTTGGGTGTGGATTATCGTATTGTAGAAGCTGATACTTACTCAGTGGTTAAAGAGAAGATTCCTGAAGGTGCTACTACATGTAGCCTTTGTAGCCGCTTGCGGCGTGGCATTATTTACACCACGGCAAAAGAGCTGGGCGCTAACAAAATAGCGCTTGGGCATCACCGTGACGATATTGTAGAAACGCTATTTTTAAATATGTTTTTTGGTGCAAAGTTAAAAGCTATGCCGCCAAAATTAGCCACTAACGATAAACAAAATGTGGTGATTAGGCCACTGGCTTATTGCAGTGAAAAAGATATTGCCAGCTACGCGCGGCAGATGGAGTTTCCTATAATTCCTTGTGATTTATGTGGCAGCCAGCCTAATATGCAGCGCCAAAATGTAAAAAAAATGTTGCAAACTTGGGAGTTTGAGCAGCCTGGCCGCATTAATAATATTTTTCGCGCAATTGGTAATGTAGAGCCATCTCACTTGGCTGATTATGATTTATACGATTTTAAAAGCTTAACGCAAGCCAAGCCCGATGATGAAGACCCTTTATTTGGTGATATTCAATCTAAAGATGACGAAAACAAGGGTGCAGCGCTAAGTTTAGCCCGCAATAATGGCACGCGCATTGAGTTTTCTAGAAACAAATAACACGATTAAACCTTGAAAATATTGGTTTTTTTCATTGACTTATTGTCTATTAGCCAATTAGCTTGCTATCATCTAGGCAATTACTCACTTTTAGCCCTTAAACACACACCTTAATGTCAAAACTACTCATTGTAGAATCACCTTCTAAAGCCAAAACGCTTAAAAAATACCTCGGTAACGATTTTGAGGTGCTAGCCAGTTACGGCCATATTCGCGATTTAATTCCTAAAAATGGTGCGGTAGACCCACTTAATGGGTTTGCAATGAAGTACGACATTATTGAGCGTAACGCCAAACATATGGATGCGATTGCTAAAGCAGCTAAGGCTGCAGATAGCATCTATCTGGCAACCGATCCGGACCGCGAAGGCGAAGCGATTTCTTGGCATATTGCCGAAATTTTGGCAGAGAAAAAACTACTAAAAAACAAATTATTAAAACGCGTAGAATTTAACGAGATTACACAAACTGCTGTTAAGCACGCCATTGATAACCCACGCGATATAGCCATGAACTTGGTTAACGCACAGCAAGCAAGGCGTGCGTTAGATTATTTGGTCGGTTTTAATTTATCACCATTATTATGGAAAAAAATCCGCCGTGGCTTATCAGCTGGCCGTGTACAAAGCCCTGCACTGCGTTTAATTGTAGAGCGAGAGCTTGAAATTGAGGCATTTCAATCTCAAGAATATTGGAGTATTCATCTAGATGCTCTAAAGCATGCGCATAGTTTTAATGCCAAGCTAATATTATTAAACAACGAAAAAGTTGAGCAATTTACGGTTATTAATCATGATAGCCAAGCCGATATCGTTGGCAAGTTGTTGCTGGCAAGCGCAGGTAAAACTACAGTAAGCCGCGTTGAGAAAAAACAACGCAGCCGCAGCCCTGCTGCGCCATTTACTACATCAACCTTGCAACAAGAGGCAGTACGTAAATTAGGTTTTACCACTAGCCGCGCCATGCGCGTGGCACAGCAGTTATATGAAGGTGTTGATATTGGCAGTGGCACAACGGGTTTGATTACCTATATGCGTACCGATTCTTTCAGCCTTGCGACTGAAGCAGTAATGAGTATTCGCGATTATGTGAAAAAGAATTTTGACGCCGAATATTTGCCAAAATCGCCGATTATGTACAAAACAAAAGCCAAAAATGCGCAAGAGGCGCATGAGGCTATTCGCCCTACCGATATTAGCCGCAGCCCAGCAGCTATGCGGCAATATTTAAACGACGAGCAGTTTAAACTGTACGAAATGATTTGGAAGCGTACTTTAGCGTGCCAAATGTCGCCTGCCAAATTTGATGCAGTGAGTGTAGATTTGGCTGTGGGTAGTGAGGCTAACTTGTTCCGCGCTACTGGCCAAACTTTGGTTTTCCCTGGTTTTATTGCGGTGTATATGGAAGGCCGCGATGACGAGGAAGAGGAAGGTGAAAGTAAACTACCTCATTTAGAAACAGGCGAAGTGCTAACCGTTGAAAAAATCTATGGTGATCAACATTTTACCGAACCACCGCCGCGTTATGGTGAAGCAAGCTTGGTTAAAGTATTAGAAGAATATGGCATTGGCCGCCCCTCTACTTATGCCAGCATCATTAGCACGCTGCAAGATCGTGAATATGTGATACTAGATAAAAAACGCTTTACGCCAACCGATGTTGGCTGTGTGGTGAGTAAATTTTTATCCGAACATTTCACCCAATATGTGGATTACGACTTTACTGCCAACTTAGAAAATGCCCTAGACAGTGTAGCGGATGGCTCACGTGATTGGGTGCCGCTGATGGACGAGTTTTGGCAGGGCTTTAATGCGCAAATTATTAGTAAAGCCGATGTCGATAGGCCGGGTAATGAGCTTATAGACGAAGCCTGCCCAAAATGTGGCAAGCCATTGCAAAAACAATTAAGCCGTTATGGCACATTTATTGGCTGCACTGGTTACAGTGATGAGCCAAAATGCGATTACAAGCGCAGTATGAATGGCACAGCCCAAGCAGGTGCTGACCCAGTTACTATTGGTGTAGATGCAGAATCTGGCAAAGAAATTTATTTAATGAATGGGCCATATGGGCCGTATCTACAAGTTGGCGTGGCAGTAGAAGGTGATAAAAAGAAACCAAAACGTGTGAGTATTCCTAAAGAAATACCTATCACCAATGTGAATATTGATATTGCCAATATGCTGCTGTCATTGCCGCGCGATTTAGGATTGCATCCTGAAACCAATAAAAAAATTGTTGCTAATATTGGTCGCTTTGGCCCTTATGTAAATCACGATGGTAAGTTTAAATCGATTCCAAAATCTGAAAGCGTATTTAATATTGATTTAATCGGTGCAGTTACTTTACTTGCCGCAGCAAATACTGGCCCAGCACCTTTGCTTGAGCTGGGCGCGCACCCTTCTGGCGAAGGTCGTATTGAAGTTTACGCAGGCCGTTATGGGCCTTATGTGCAACATGGCAAAATTCGTGCAACCTTGCCAAAAAGTATGGAGCCTGAAGAATTAACGCTTGAAGAAGCACTGGGACTATTGGCCGAAAAAGCCGCCAAAGAACCAGCCGGCAAAGTTGCTGGCAAGAAAACGGTTACTAAAAAACCAGTGGCTAAGAAAGCAGTAGTTAAGAAAACTGTAGTAAAAAAAGCAGTCGCTAAAAAAGAAGTAATTGAAGCTGCTGTGACTAAACCACTAGCTAAGAAAGCAGTAGTCAAGAAAGCAGTTGCTAAAAAACCAGCAGCAAAAAAAGCAGTGACTAAAAAAGCAGTGACTAAAAAAGCGGCAACCAAAAAAGCAACTTCGTAACGTCAAATAACGCCTATTGTTAAATGGCTGTTACTGCAAAAAAAAGCGGCTACCATTTGGTAGCCGCTTTTTAACATGCTGCTTTAATTAATACTTAAGTAATCAAGCTATGAGATAGTGCCAGACATCACAGTTTCGCTATCGCCAGTTGTTGTCGGCTTAGGTTCGGTGTGGTGTTCCATCCATTTACGGATACGGTTTGCATCACCAATACGGGTTAATTTACCATTAGAATCTAGCAACACAATAATCATTGGCTCACCAGCAATTTTGGCTTGCATCACTAAACAACGCCCTGCTTCTGACGTATAGCCCGTTTTTGATAGTCCAATTTGCCACTCACCGCCACGCACCAAGCCGTTGGTGTTATTAAAGTTTACCGTATAAGCACGGTCACCAATGTAGACTTCGTGCGAAGGGCTTGTGGTAGCCATTCTAATTTCAGGGTATTGGTAAGCTGCCTGTACCATTTTAGCTAAATCTTCAGCTGTCGCCACGTTGTTGCTATCTAAGCCTGTTGAATCGACAAAATGCGTATTAGTTAAGCCCAATTCCAAAGCTTTAACATTCATTGCTTTAATAAAAGCATATTTTCCACCAGGATAATGGCGTGCAATGGCAGATGCAGCGCGATTTTCAGAAGCCATTAATGCTAATTGCAACATATCGCTGCGAGTAAGCACAGCACCAACCGATAGTCTTGAACTGGTGCCTTTTAAGTAATCGACATCTTCAATCGATATTGATAAATCATCATCCAACGATAATTTTGAATCTAACACTACCATTGCAGTCATTAACTTAGTAATAGAAGCAATTGGCACAGGCGCGTTGGTGTTTTTTGCGTAGATCACTTCACCCGTGTTTTGATTAATTATCAAAGCTTTAGTTGACGCTAACTGTAAAATACCGCTGCCATCAAAGTTGTCAGCAGCTAAGTAATCTGCTTGGGTAAATCGGTGCGCCGCCAATTTACGAGACGAACGCGATTTAAAGGTAACTTTTTGTGTTCTGCCATTTTTTAAGCGATAGCGTGTTGAAACGCGCTGTTTAACTGTGCTACTTTTTTGACTGGTGTGAATACGTTTTTGTGATTTTTTTTGCGCGGCTAGCAGCTCAATAGGCGAAACTATTAACGCCAGCGCAATATAAAATAACATGAATTTTTTAAAAAATACTTTCATCTTGCCCACCTAATCTCTACAACATTTATACAAATAATAACTACAAATTGTTTATTTGTCATTAACTTAGCGCATATTTATAAAATAATTATTAACACGGTTTGCGTTTTGACTTTTTTGACACAAGCTTACAAATACAAAATAGTGATGCGTTGTGCGAAAATACTAAAACTTTATGTTATTTAACCGTTCCAATTTTTTAAAATTCAAGACCTTACTTTAAACACTATGAAATATCCAGATAATTTACATTATACAACTGAACACTTATGGGCAAGCCAAACAGCAGATGGGGACTGGCTTGCAGGCATTACTGATTATGCTCAGGATTTACTCGGTGACATCGTATTTATTCAGCCGCCTAATATAGGGGATGTGCTTAGCAATGGCGCACCTTGTGGCGTGGTGGAATCAGTAAAGACTGGTTCAGATTTGCATGCTCCTATGAACGGCATAGTGACCGAAATTAACACAGACTTATTGAATGCACCTGAAGGAATTAACGACAAGCCTTATAGTGCCTGGATATTTAAATTTAAGCCGACTGATGCAAACGATATTAGCCATTTTTTAAATGCTGGTTCGTATACAACATTAGTACAAACTACATAATTCCAATCACTATTTTGGCTTAGTCTACATAATTAAATGTAGATTTGGCTTTGTTAATGCGGCAGCACAAACTTTACTTTTAACAGCAAATCTTGCAGTTCCATTGTAAGTTGTTTGCGCAAATCGTTTTCTAATGTAGGTAATGCTGCAGCTAAAATCTGTTGTATGTTTTCTTGCAACACTCGTTGCACCACTGGCAAATCTGCGTTAATTGTTTCTAAAAACTGCTCGCGTACTTGCAAGCTTTCTGCGGTCATATTATCGGTAAACTTAAGCTTCACTTCATCTGCAGCAAGCCCGTAAATAGAAGGCATAGCGTCACTAATGGCAATTTGCATCTGCGATATTGCATCGGCTTGAATTGTTTGCAAATGCTGCTGTAAATCGGCTTTTGCTTGCAGATTAATCGATTCGAAAGTACTGGCTAACTGCTGGCCCAATTGTGCTTGGTGCTCGCTTAGCGATTGCGCTTGAAACGCTTGCAGTGATAGCTGTAACTGCTCAGTAATGGTTGCCATTATTTTTGCTTGCTCATCAGTAACCACTGCCGAATAAATAGCGGGCATAGATTCGGTAAAAGCGCCTTGCATTTGCGTTATTGCATCGGCTTGAAATAATTGCGTTTGTTGTTGTATTTCTTGTTGTGCGTTTTGACTGGTAGACTCAAAAATGCTATTAAACTGCTGGCCAAGTTGTGCTTGATGTTCACTTAGCAATTGTGCTTGAAAACTTTGCATCTCTTCGTTTAAGTTTTGCGTCAAACGTGCACTAGTATCAAACTGCAAGGCTTCAACATGTGCATTTACTTGGTCACTAGCCGCTTGCACCGATGTTTGTAATACATCGCTTAATAAACCATCAAATTTAGAAACGGCATCGGTTTGTAAAATAGCAATTTTGTCAGATAAATTTACATGCACTAAATCTGCACTGGCTTGATACATGCGCGGCAGCTCAGTTTTAAGGTCGGCTTTGGTTCTATCTATAAAGTTAGCGGTATTAGCCTCTAATGAGACTTGCGCCTTGTTTACCTCGGTTTTTAATTCAGCAATTAAATCTTTTTTAATAGCGTCACGTACACTTTCTAAAACTGCCTGTGTAATTTCCGCCTCTAATCGGGGCCTAACATGGCTAGTTACACGCGCTATAAATTCTGGCGTAATGCCTAAAGTAGGGTCGTTTTGTCTAGTTTGCGCCTGAGTGGCTTCTACCCTATGCGCTTGTTTTGCGCTTTGCGTATCTTCAAACTTAACTTTAGGTTGATAAACCTCAGTAAGTAAGGGGATTTTGCTATCTTTTGGTGGATGATCTGCCAAAATATTCTCTATTCAAATTTAATTGCTGCGCAAGCCTAGTCACAAGCCAAGCTTAATTACTGACCAAACTTAATTTTAGCATGGTCAATATTTTTAATTTCATAACCACGATCGCGATAAAATTTATAACGCTGTCGGCCGGCTATTTTATCTTCTTCATCTAAACCCACTAGTTCTACCAACTGCGTAAAACGACTAAAAAAAATGGGTTCATTACTAGTCAAATTAATCAGCATATCGTCGTGCATTAATTGATTGGCTTGCGAACCAATAACCACGGGCGTTACAGCGGCATGTATTTTATGTGCATGCCGTGCTTGTATGTTTGGCAAAAAATCTGTCGGTTTATTTTGCCACAAATAGTCACTCACGCTGGCTGCAATATTATCATCCGCAGTAAAAATAGTTACTTGTCTACGCTTGGGCAAAGCCAATTGCACGAGGTTTGCAACTACCTCGTGTTTATCAGCCACATTAAAATAAAACTCAATACGTGTCATGCGGTTTTGAGTATCTAAGACTTTGCCGCGCGTTGCATTAAAAATGTGGTTAACAGTGCTACTGGGCGGCCTGTACCACCTTTTTCTTTACCACTTTTCCATGCTGTACCAGCTATATCTAAGTGCGCCCAATCGTATTTCTTGGCAAAGCGCGATAAGAAGCATGCTGCCGTAATACTGCCACCAGCACGGCCACCAATGTTGGCCATATCGGCAAAATTACTATCGAGCTGAGTTTGAAACTCTTCCCACAATGGCATGTGCCAAGCTCTATCGTGTGCTGCCTCGCCTGCTGCTAGTAGCTCATGCGCTAATGCATCTTTATTACTAAATAGACCACTTGGATGATGGCCCAGCGCTATTACGCATGCGCCTGTCAGCGTTGCAATATCAACCACTGCACTTGGCTCAAAACGCTCGGCATATGTTAATGCGTCGCACAAAATCAAACGGCCTTCGGCATCAGTATTTAGCACCTCAATAGTTAACCCCGCCATGCTAGTTAAAATATCACCCGGCTTAATAGCGCCTGCATCAGGCATATTTTCACAAGTAGGGATAATACCAACCGCGTTTATGGCTAGACCCATCTCGCCAATGGCTTTAAATGTGCCCAGCACGCTGGCTGCGCCGCACATGTCATACTTCATTTCATCCATATCGCCGCCAGGTTTAAGCGATATACCGCCAGTATCGAAAGTAATGCCTTTACCCACTAGCACAACTGGTTTTTGGCTTTTTTTACCTTTTAAATGTTGCAATACAATCAGCCGAGGCGGCTCTACACTGCCCTGCGCTACACCTAAAAATGAGCCCATACCCAGTTTTTCAATCTCTGCTTTTTCTAGCACCTCTACTTTAAAGCCGTATTGTTTGGCTAATAATTTAGCTTGTTCGCCCAAATAAATTGGCGTGCAAATATTAGGTGGCAAATTGCCTAAATCTTTAGCCAGCGTAACGCCTGCCGCTATTGATGCGCCTTGTACCAAGGCCGCTTCAGCCGCTTTATTATCAGTTTTAGCTACATGAATCGCAATACTGGTTAGTGGGTTCGCGTCTGCTGGTTTAGCTTTAATCGCATTCACTTGATAAGTAGCATCCATAACCACCTCTACCAAATGCGCTACTTTGCTGCGAGTATCCGATTTTTTAATATCAATTTCAGCTAAAAATATGCTGGCACTGGCTACACCTTTTGGCATCGCTTTTACGGCAGCACGCACCGCTTGGCGATATTGTTTTTCGGTAAAATCGGCCGCCTTACCTAAGCCAACCAACATAACGCGCGCAGAGGCAACATCTGCTAGCTGATGCAATAATATTGTTGTATTTAACTTACCATCAAAATCACCATTTTTAAGCAACTTGCTAATGGTTTTGCTAGCGGCTGTATCTAATTCGCTGGCTGCATCGCTTAATTTGTTGCCTTCAAACACGCCTACTACCAAGCAATCGCTACGTTGTTTTTCAGGATTTCCGTTTTTTATGCTAAATTCCATTGTGAGTCCTTATTATTTAAGTGCTTTAATGTAAGTAAATTAGTTTTAATCAATTATCCAGCGTTTTGCAGCGAAATCAAAGCAACTATTGGAACAATATTTAAATTGCGTATATTCAAAAAATCGTTATCTCATGAGCTGATTAGCACTGCTGGCGCAGTGTTTTTAGTACTGGTGGGCATTGTTATTGCACAGCGCGCTGGTAATTTAATTCGCCTAGCTTCTAAAGGCATATTGCCTAACGATGCCATTAACACTTTGTTGGGTTTTAGCATGGTGAAGTTCCTGCCGATGATTTTATCGCTGACTATTTTTTTAGCGGTGCTGCTTACATTAACGCGCTGGCACCGCGATTCTGAAATGGCAATCTGGTTTAGCTCTGGACTAGGCATTACCAAATGGATTCGCCCAATTTTAAATTTTGCAGTGCCTGTAGTCATTGTTATCTCATTATTAAGCTTTTTAGTAATGCCTTGGGCAACGCAAAAAGTAGAAGATTATCGCGTACAACTTAAAAGCCGCGATGAGTTAGCATTAATAAGCCCAGGCGTGTTTAAAGAATCTAATAACGGCGAGCGTATTTACTTTATCGAGAGCTTTGATAGCTTAGGTAATATAGTCAAAAACATCTTTGTGCAATCTACCCAACACCAAAAAACTGGAATCATTGTTGCACAGTCAGGCAAACGTGAAAAAGCTGAAAATGATGATAATTTTTTGGTGATGGAAAAAGGCCGCCGCTACCAAGGCAAGCCCGATTCGGCTGAAATTTCAACAACTGAATTTGAACGTTATGCCATTAGAGTAGAAACCAAAGAAGTAGCCCGCGTGCCCGATAAAACTGATGCAAAATCTACAAACGAGTTACTGCAAAACTCTAGCTTGGCAGATAAAGCCGAGCTGCAATGGCGATTAGCGATTCCTATCTCTGCCATTATTTTAGTGCTACTGGCAGTGCCATTAAGCTTTGTAGATCCGCGTGCGGGGCGGTCGCTAAACTTAATTTTTGCCTTACTTATTTATATTATTTACAACAACATTTTAAGTATTTTTCAGGCATGGATTACACAAGGGCGCATAAGTGCTTTAGTTGGCTTATGGCCTGTACACGCTTTCTTTTTATTACTCGGGTTTTATTTGTATTACCGACGCAATCATCTGTTACCTATTGTGCCAAACTTTTTAGCCATAATAAACCCCGCGCACTGGAAAAAAGTACTTACTAACATAGTGTTACCTAGTAAAAGTTAACTATTATGAAGATTTTTAATCGTTATCTTTGGCAAGAAACCTGCAGCAACATTTTGATGATTATGTTGGGCTTATTGGCTTTATTCTCATTTTTTGATTTGATTCAAGAACTAGATAGTATTGGCCAAGGCAACTATGGCATTAATAAAATGCTGGTGTTTGTATTATTAAGCATTCCAGGCCACATTTATGATGTAGTGCCTGTGGCAGTGCTAGTTGGCATGATGTATAGCTTGGGCGCGCTAGCACGTAATTCAGAGCTAACAGTGATGCGCGTTAGCGGGCTATCGCTTAATGATATTGCTTGGATTTTAATTAGAATTGGCTTGTTGTTTACGTTAATTACCTTTGTGGTAGGCGAGCTAATTACCCCTATTAGCGAAAAAATGGCACAACGCATGCGCATTAAAGCCACCGATAACGTGATTGCACAAGATTTTAAAACTGGGCTGTGGGTAAAAGATGGTAAAAGTTTTGTTAATGTGCAAACGGTATTGCCCGATGCCAGTTTGCTCGATATTCACATTTACGAGTTTGATGACAATTTCAGGCTACGCAGTATTAGCAATGCTAAAAATGGCGCCTATGAAGAAGAGCGCTGGCGCTTAAGTGCAGTAACACAGACCAAATTTAATACCTTTAAAAAAATTCAAGATAATAATATTCAAACGCAATTTTTTAATAAAGCTAACTGGAAATCGCTCATTCGGCCAGAACTACTTAATGTTTTATTAGTAGCGCCAGAAAAAATGTCGGCTTTAAATTTGTATTCATTTATCAATCATCTATCTAGCAACAAACAAAAAACCACACGTTATGAAGTGGCACTTTGGTCAAAAATGATTTATCCACTAGCCTGCATGGTAATGGTAATTTTGGCACTGCCATTTGGATTTTTACAGCAGCGCACTGGCGGCACTAGCGCTAAAATTTTTATTGGGGTGATGTTGGGTGTGGTGTACCAAATTATGAACCGAATTTTTATTCACTTGGGCGTGTTAAACGATTGGCCACCATTATTAAGCGCCATTACACCCACCATTTTATTTTTGATGGCTGGGTTAAGTTTGTTATATATGGTCGAGCGTCGCTAGCTTTTATATACTTACTTGGTACTTGTCTTGCTATTTATACCAACGTCTACAAAGCGAGACTTTAATAACCTATCATGTAAAAAACAATGCTGTTTATCGATTAGCGCCCATAAATAGCCTAGCCCGCAAGCCAATATTGATGCGCTTGCCAGAGCATAGCGAATAAACGCTTGGTTTAAAGTTAATGTTGCGCCAGTTGAGCTCACTAATTTAATTTTCCAGGCCTGGGTTGCTAAAGTTTGGCCACTTTTACACCAACACCATACAAAATAAGCCCCTGCCACCAACCATAAAACCAGCTGTAAAACATATCGCTTGTAAGATACGGTGGCATCACCAAATACTAAGATAAACAGCCAAGCCGTTACCATCCACAGCGCAATTAAAATTAGCAACTCATACACGCATGCGGCCAATAGTTTTACTAAGCTTACTTTAGAATTGGCTATGCTTATATTGGTTTTTTCTATTTTATTCATTGGGGTATTTTAACCTTACAACGCTTTATGGCACAAAAAAACCGCTTACCTTAGAAGCGGTTTTTTTAATGGTGCTTTATTTATAGGCTTTACAAAGTACCTAGGTTTAATCTATCTCTGGATCGTAATCTAGTTCTGGAGATTCTTTGCGTAGTTTTTCACGCTCGGCTTCTGGTAGCTTTTGGTGTTCTGCCCACTTTTTACGCACTTCATCTTTTTTATCATCACTTAACGAATGAAACTGCTGATAACGTTTACGCGCATTTTCACGCTCGTACGGTGTCATTCGGCTCCAACTATTTAGACGCTTTTGCACACGCTGCTGTTTTTTTGCATCCATTTTTGGATAATCTTTAGCAATATCGAGCATTTTTTCGCGCTGCCAAGGGCGTAAAGTATCCCATTCTTTACCTAATGGCGTTAGTACTTTACGCTGATCGTCAGACAGTTGTGCCCAACTTTTAGCAGATGCTTCACTGCTTGCGTTATCGCTAAGTGATGACTTTATTGCGCCAATATCACCCAAAGCTAATATTGTAGGTTCAGATGAAACTGAGAATGATTGCGCCTGAAGGGTGGTGGCTACCAATAACAACAAAAATAAAAATTTATTCATACGCCTTTTTCTACATACTAGGTTTTACTAAACTTTATGGTTTTACAATACTTTAATTGATGCTGTAATTGTTTAAAAATCTATAATAGCTTAACAAAAATAATGTTAAGTTATATTTTAGATTAAATTTTAGCCTGTGTAATATTTAAAGATGGCTCAAAACCTCTATCAACAAAGGCTTCTGGCGGCAAATCTGAGCCCAATAAAAATGCATCACTGTTCTCGGTTTGGTTAAGTGATTGCATTAATACAAAACCCGCAATTATTGCTGCTAACACCATACCAGTGGTAGCCATGCGATGGTGCTCTGCCCAACCAATTGCATGGCTTATCGTGCCATCACGATTAACGCTTGTACCTGATATGTGCTGCGCATGCGTTTTAACAGCAAGCTCGCGACCATTTTCTAGTTGTTTTAATGTACGCATACTTAATCGATTGGCATGCGCATCTAGCAAGTTTGCAATAAGCTTTGCTTGCGTTTCCAATGATTCAACGCCTGTTGATTTAACGTCTATTGATTTAACATCTAGCACTTCATTATTTTCTTGATTAATATTGTCCATAATTATGATTCTGTTCCTAAATGTGCAATGGCTTTGCTGCCTAACCCTTGTTTTTGTAGCAAGGCTGCTAATGTGTGTACTGCGCGAGAACAATGCGTTTTAACACTACCTTGAGAGCAGCCCATCGTTAAAGCAGTTTCTGCAACATCCATGTCCTCCCAATAACGTAACACAAAGGCTTCGCGTTGACGTGTGGGCAGCTTTTCAATGGCTTTTTCTATTAACTGCATGGTCTGGCTACGCTCAAGCTGTGCCATCGGGTTTTCGTTCTCATCTTCAACATCAATGGTGTCAAGCGGATCAAAGTCTTCTTCGCCATCTTTACCTGCGCCAAACGATGAAAGTAGGGTCGTCCACAGATTACGCACTTTTTGTCTGCGCCAATAATCGCGCATGGTATTTTGTAAAATACGTTGAAATAACATGGGATATTCAGCTGCAGGTTTGTCGGCATATTTTTCGGCCAACTTAAGCATAGCGTCTTGAACAATATCTAACGCTGCATGATCATCACGCACGGCATATACCGTTTGCTTAAATGCGCGGCGCTCAACATCGCGTAAAAAATTTGATAATTCTTGTGAACTAGCCATGAATTGGGGAATTGAATTGTTAACGTAAGTATAACAGTTTTAAGTTTTGTTCTAGGTCGGTTTGTATATGTCGCGCTTTTGGTTACAATCTTAGCATTACGCATTTGCATGGCCTTAAACATTTAGGCCGCCAACACTAAAATTTTGAGGGATGATATGGCACGCATATTGTTATTAATCGTATTAATAGGCCTAATCTATTGGGTAGTTAAACAAGTGATTGCTTCTGCAAACGCCAAACCGCAAAATAATTCTGACACAAACCCTGATGAGAAACTTAGTGAAAAAATAGTGCAATGTTCTCGTTGCGGCCTGCATGTGCCAGAAACCGAAAGCCACATTAACAATCAGCAAGTTGTTTGCAATAATGCCGAGTGCAATCAATCTACATAATATGGCTATTGATCTAAGCCTTAACATAGACGAAAAAATAACCAGTACGCGTTGGCGTAGCCTTAAGCTATACAACGCTTATCGCTTGTTAATTGCGCTTATGTTCTTAACGACCGAAAAGATGGCGATTGATGGTAGTTTTTCGCAAGGCTTTAAGTTAGATTTATTAAGTGGCCTAGTCATTGGCTATTTCATTTTTAGTTGCTTATCAGCCATTTTAACTTGGTTAGAAAAACCAAACATTGACATCAATCTGCCAGCACAAATCATTATTGATATTGTGTTTATTTTAGGCTTAATGCACGCACAACAAGATGGGCAAATAGGCGTTGGCTTATTGTTAATTATAACTATTGCAAGTGCCAGCTTAATTAGCCACGGGCGCTTAGCTTTATTCTATGCGGCTATTGCAACTATTGGTATTTTGTTAGAGCAAAGCTATCGCATGCTAAATTTTGATAATGCCATAGACACTTACACAAGCTCGGTAATGCTAAGCCTAAGTTGTTTTGCTACGGCTTGGTTGGCTTACAGTTTAGCTAAACGCATGCAGCAGAGTGAATTATTAGCATCGCAACGCGGTTTAGATATTGAAAACATGGCGCAAATTAATGCGCTAATTACGCACGAAATGCCTGATGGTATTTTGGTGGTTGATCAGCACTTTAAAATCAAACATCACAATATTCAAACCGAAACCTTGCTGGGGCTAGATACTGAAAACTGGCAAGATAAAACATTAGGTGAAATCTCTCCAGAAATTAACCAACTCATGCAAGATTGGATGCATGAGTCTGGTCATTCTCAAGATTATGCGGTGCCGAACATTATTAAACTCAACACTTTATCGCGTGAATTACGTCTACGGTTTTTGCCGATTAACGATAATCGTAGCCTTGGTTCTGTTATTTTTATAGAAGACTGGTCGCAAATGCAAACGCAGGCGCACCAAGTTAAGTTAGCAGCATTGGGGCGGCTTACTGCCAATATTGCACACGAGATTCGCAACCCTTTAAGTGCCATTAGCCATGCCAACCAGTTGTTGCAAGAAGAGGAAGACAACAACCCTGCTACCAAACGCATGTTGCAAATTATTAGCGATAATGTGCAACGTGTAGACCAAATTATTAAAGATGTACTCGAGTTAAATCGACGTGATCGTACCAATCAAGAAATTATTTATTGCGAAAACTTCATCACTGATTTTTATGCACAATTTTGCGCAGTAGAAAAAATCCCCAATAATTGTTTTAGTCTAGCGCTAAAAAATAAGGACACGCTAGTATCCTTCGACCGCAGACATTTGAATCAGATACTATGGAATCTATGCAAAAATGGCTGGCGTCATTGTAAGCAACTAGAAAACAGCCTAAATTTAGTGGTTTCATTGTCAGAAAAAACGCAGACTGTGCATATTGAAATAAGCGATGATGGCGATGGTATTCCAGAAAATGTACGTAATCATCTGTTTGAGCCTTTTTTCACAACTGAAAAATCTGGCACAGGCTTAGGCTTATACATCGCGCGTGAGCTAGCTGATGCAAATGGGGCAAAACTACAATATTCAACATCTAACAAACCCGACAGCAAGAGCGCTGGCACGCAGTTTATTATTTACGTTAAAAAGGTTTAAAGTTTAATGGTGCAATTTAATTGCTTGGTAGTAGATGACGAAACCGATATTCGTGAGCTAGTGGTTTTAACGCTAGAACGTATGGATATTAGGGCTGACAGCGCCAGCAACTTAAGCGAAGCGAAGCAACTATTGGCATCTAGAACCTACAACTTATGCTTAACAGACATGCGCTTACCTGACGGCCTTGGGCTAGAGCTAGTGCAGCACATATCTGCCAATTATAGCGGTTTACCAGTGGCCGTGATTACCGCTTATGGCAGTGCAGAGAACGCTGTTTCTGCCTTAAAAGCGGGTGCGTTTGATTATTTAACAAAGCCTATTTCACTAAAACAACTGCGTCCATTAGTAGAATCCGCACTCAAATTATCTAATACTGATGCGCAAGATACGCAAAACACGGTTGATTTAATTGGTAGCTCACCCGCAATGACTTATGTGCGCACCATGATTGCAAAATTGGCTCGCAGCCAAGCGCCTGTTTATGTAAGCGGTGAATCGGGCAGTGGTAAAGAGCTTGCAGCAAGGCTGATTCACAGCAACAGTTCACGCCGCGATAAAACTTTTGTAGCCGTAAACTGCGGGGCTATACCCGAAAACTTAATGGAAAGTGAATTTTTTGGTTACAAAAAAGGGGCGTTTACTGGTGCTGCTCAAGATACTTTAGGCTTATTTCAAGCCGCTAACGGCGGTACTTTATTTTTAGATGAAGTAGCAGATTTACCACTGGCAATGCAGGTAAAACTACTGCGTGCAATTCAAGAGAAAAAAGTACGTACAGTGGGCGGCACTACTGAGGAGGCGGTGGATGTGCGTATTATTAGCGCAACACACAAAAACCTAAGCGACATGATGACTAACGGTTTGTTTAGGCAAGATTTATATTATCGTCTAAATGTGATTCAGCTTAAAATGCCTGCTCTGCGAGATAGGCCAGAAGACATACCCGAGCTAACACAAAAACTACTACGCAAATTATGCGAAGCACAATCTATAGAAGTGCCATTGTTAGAAGAAAGCGCTGCTAAATTAATTAGCAAGTTGCATTTTGATGGCAATGTGCGTGAGTTAGAAAACATGCTGGAACGTGCATTGGCATTGTGTGATGGCCAAAAAATTGGCACTGACGATTTACTGATGGATCAGGAGTTTAAATACAGGGCTGACGACAAAATAACTTTTGACCCTAGCAAAACATTAGAAGTTGGCTTATCAGAGTATCTAGAAGACATTGAAAAGCGCGCTATTCTAAAAGCTTTAGCCAAAGCCAATAACAACAAAACAGCAGCAGCTAAATTGTTAGGGGTTAGTTTTAGAACCCTAAGATACAGGCTAACCAAGCTAGGCTTAGCTAAAGACGACGACGTTGATATGTTAGATGATAACGAGAGTTAAGAGTTGTTACTTTAATCGGGCTTTATTAACTAATAAAGCCTTTAACTAACAAATCAGGTCGCCGCTAGGTTGTTTAACTTAATGCAATATACAAATAGGTGACGTACATCACACCATTCACCAACAAATGCCACACGCGTATACCGCCTCTTGCCATTAAATAGCGCATCCACATTGCAGCAATCAAAGTAACCACTATGCCTGCGACTACCTCTTTACGAGGCTCCCAAGGCGTTAGCATAATACCAATGGCAGGCAATAGTGTGCCTTGGAACACCATGGCACCTGTAATATTACCAAATGCTAGCGTATCTTTACCTTTTCGAATCCACAAAACGCTGTTCACTTTTTCTGGTAACTCGGTAGCGATAGGAATAATTAATAATGACAACATGAGTGCAGAGATACCTAAAATTGCAGATGCCTCTTCAACACCATTAATAAAGCCTTTTGCGCCAGCTATTAATAAAGCCAAGCCAATAATAATCTGCAAGCCAATAGTATATTTATTGGTTGGCAAACCTAGGCGATTTAAAAACATAGCACTTTCAGCCTCGGTAGCATGGCCTTCATCTACCAAGTCTTTAGATGCACGTAGCGTCATCCATACATACACTACATAAATTAGCACCATGCCCACACCCATTGTGTGTCGCACCAATTCATTTTCGTGCGGAACATACAAAGCTGCAGCGGCAAGTATAAATGCTGCAATAAAAAAGTTTAAATCGCGGGTTAATCCTGTACGTTCTGGGCGCAAGTGGCCTTGTGTACCGCGGCGCTTCCATACAGACATTGCCATTAAACTTATAGATAAAGTAGCCAACATAAGAGGCGCGCCCAATATAGCACCCACACCAATTTCATGATTAGTTGCGGTACTTGAAGTGCCTGCAAAAATAGCCAGTAACGGCACCATGGTTTCTGGTAAAGCAGTACCAACCGCCGCAAATAGCGAGCCTGTTACACCTTCTGAAATGCCTAATTTTTCGCCTAAATGTTCAAGCGCGTTGGTAAATACCTCAGCTGCAATTAAAATAACGATTAGCATTGCAAACAACTGTAAAAAAATCATTCTAAAATTCTCACAAAAACTTAGGTAATATAAGTATTTTATAGGATATACGGCAATTGTCATCAACTAAACTTAAATGATTGCAATCAAGATAAATAAAAAAGGTTTCGCAAACACAGCAAAGCTCATTACTTCGCCTAATTTTGATGCACGGCCATCTACAAAAGAATCTGATACAGAAATCAGTATGGTTGTGATTCATAATATTAGCCTGCCGCCCAGCCAATATGGCGGAACAGGCATTATTGAATTGTTTACCAACACACTTAACCCTAATGAACACCCTTATTATGCCGAGATTTATACGCGCAAAGTATCGTCACATTTTTTAATTAGACGCGATGGTGAGCTGCTACAATTTGTATCATGCTTGCAACGCGCTTGGCATGCAGGTGTATCAAGTTGGCAAGGGCATGAACGTTGTAACGATTTCTCGGTCGGAATTGAACTGGAAGGTTCTGATTTTGAGATATTTGAGCCAGCCCAATACACAACATTACAATCATTGATTAATGCTTTAAAAAATACCTACCCAATTCAAACTATTGTTGGTCATTCAGATATTGCGCCAGGGCGTAAAACTGATCCTGGACCTTATTTTGATTGGGATAAAATTAATACTACAAGCTAAAAATACTTAAACAATATGCAAAAAAAACTCTTCTTACATAAGCAAAATTTATTGTTGAATTCCAGCTTTTTATCCACTATCTTATTAGTAACTTTTTTGTTGCCCGGCTTAAGTGCTTGCAACAAAAATGACTCCACTAGTAAACCTGCCGAGATATCGGGCACTAAGGCCACACAAATTAGTGCAGTAAAAGTTGCTACACAAAATTTAGCTTTATTTGAAGAGTCTATTGGTACACTTGAAGGTGTAATAGACCCAACAGTGGCAGCAGAGATTGCCGCACGTGTGTTAAAAGTATTAGTACACCCTGGCCAAACCGTTAAAAAAGGCGAAACAGTTGCGCTGTTAGATGCCAGTGATTTTGGCTTTCAACGGCAAGAAGCACTAACAGAGGTTGCGCGTATTGAGGCATTATTGGCTAACCAAGCTAAGGTGGTTGAGCGTAACCAAGCGCTAGTAGACAAAAACTTTATATCCAAAAATGCACTGGATGATGCCAGCGCCCAACAAGCTGCACTTAAGCAGCAATTGGCAGGCGCAAAAAGTCGTATAAGTACCATTAACCATAATGGCGCCAAAAATCGTGTGGTGTCACCTGCCGATGGCGTGGTAGAAAAACAACTGGTAGCCACTGGTGATTACGTGCGCGTGGGCGACCCAATTGTGCAAATTATTAGCAAAAAACTGTTACGTGCACATTTACCTTTTCCTGAGCATATTGCAGCCAAATTAAAACCTGGGTTGGTTATCATGCTTACAACACCCACATCTACCAAAGTAGTGAAATCGATTATTAATGAGCTTAAACCACAAATTACGGCCAATAGTCGCAGTATAGATGTGATTGCAGATGTTAGAGATGAAGCTGACTGGCAACCTGGGGCCAGCGTAACTGGGCGTGTTATTTTAGGCGATCGCACCAGCGCACTGGTAGTGCCAGAACAAAGTGTGGTATTGCGCCCTGCGGGTGAAGTGGTTTACGAAGTGCTTAACAATGAAGCGGTACAGCGCATCGTAAAAACTGGTTTGCAGCAAGATGGCAGTGTAGAAATTTTAGAAGGCCTAAACGGTAGCGAAACCATTGCGGTAGATGGCGCAGCGTTTTTAACTGACAAGGCAGCTGTTAATATTATCAATACAAATGCAACCAATACAACTGAAAAAGTTAAACCTTGATTTTAGCTAAGCTTAAAATTTTTGCTTAGCAAAATCATTAACTCAATTGGCACTATCTTAATTGGGGCTATCTGAATTGGCATTACCTGAACTGAAATTACCTAAACAATGACACTACCTGAACTCTCTATTAAACGCCATGTGCTGGCTTGGATGCTTTCTGCCTTGCTGGTGTTGTTTGGCATTATTTCTTATGAACGTATCGCAGTTGATCGCTTTCCGTTGATTGAGTTTCCTATTATTACGGTTACTACCACTTTAAAAGGTGCGAATCCTGACATTATTGATGCCTCAGTTACCAGCGTGATTGAAGCCGCAATTAATACAACTGGCGGCATCGAGCACATACAATCTAGCTCATCGCCTGGTGCCTCTATTATTGTTATTACATTTAAGCTAGAAAAAGACATTAACGTGGCTTATAACGAGGTACAAGCCAAACTCAATCAAGTCATTCGTCGCCTGCCAACAGATACTGATCCGCCTATTTTACAAAAAGCAGAAACCAATGCAGAACCCGTATTGTGGCTTGCTTTGCGCGGCGACAGAACCATACAACAGCTTAATTTGTATGCGCTTAATACCTTAAAGAAAAAACTAGAAACCATTGATGGTGTGGGCGAAGTGCAGCTGGGTGGGCGCCGTGATAGAAATATCCGCGTTTCACTTAAACCAGATCGTATGAATGCATACAATCTTACTACAGCAGATATTACCAACGCCTTTAACCGTGAGCATATTCAAGTGCCAGGTGGTTTTTTAGTGAGTAAAAATGCAGAGCGTTTGTTAAAACTTGATTTAGAGTTTCACACCCTGCCTGAGTTGGCGAATATGGTTGTTGCCCACCGCGATGGTGCATCGATTAAATTAAAAGACGTAGCAAGCGTTGAAGATGGACTAACTGATTTTAGGCAATTAGCGCGTTTTAACGCCGAGCCAACAGTGGGCTTGGGCATTATTAAAGTGCCTAACTCTAATACTGTAGATATTATTAACGAGGTAGAACGACGCTTAGATACTGAAATACGCCCTAACCTGCCTGCAGGCATGGTAATTGAAGTATCTGCTAACGAAGCCCCCTTTATTAAAGAAATGGTAAAAGCACTGCAAGAACATTTGCTAGAGGGTACGCTTTTTGCAGCGCTGGTTGTGTTGCTGTTTATGCGGTCGTTAAGCTCTACTTTAATGATTTGTTTAGAAATACCTGTGTCGCTATTGGGTGCTATTGCAGTAATGTATTTTGCAGGTTACACGTTTAATAGCATGACCTTGCTTGCATTATTATTACTGGTTGGGGTGGTGGTAGATGATGCCATAGTGGTGCGCGAGAGCATTTTGCGCCACTTGACGGGTGAGCTGGGGTCTGGCTTAAAAAATGTTGATCTAAACAACCCACAAGCTGTGTTGGCTTTCCGTCAGCAAGCCACAATTAACGGTAGCCGTGAAATCGTCTTTGCTGTACTGGCATCATCACTATCTTTGGTGTGTATATTTGCACCTGTTATTTTTATGGATGGCATTATTGGCAAGTTTTTCGAAGCCTTTGCTGTGGTAGTTACAGTTGGCGTGGTGGTGTCATTATTTGTATCACTCACACTTACACCCATGTTGTGTTCGCGTTACTTATCAAGCGCCACCAAGCATGGCAAGCTTTATCATTCGTTAGATGGTTTTTTTGCAGCATTAGATAACGGATATTCTCGCTTATTGAGCTTGACACTTAATCACCGCTGGAAAGTCATTTTAGCTACCATTTTAGTGGTGGCATCGAGCGGCTTCTTTTTTAAAGCGGTTACCAAAGAATTTGTGCCAGAAGCAGATGAAGGTAAATTTACCGTCAGCTTTAAAACGCCTTTGGGCTCTAGCTTAGAATACACCAACAGTCGCCTCGATTTAATAGAAAAAGTAATGCTTAAGCACACTGATGACGTTGCAAGTTTTTTCTCAGTAATTGGTGCAGGCTCGCAAGGTCAGGTTAATACAGGCCGCATTAGTGTGCGTTTAAAAGATAGGCACGAGCGTGCTAACACGCAAAAAGAACTCATTGCCAACTTAAAAAAAGAGCTTGGCGCAATTCCAGGTGTTTTGGCTTTTCCTGTGCCTGCCAGCATGGTGCGCGGCCAACGATCAGAAAAACTACAATTTAATATCACAGGGCCTAGCATTGAAAACGTCAGCAAATACGCAAAAGCCATTCAACAAAAATTATCGAATATAGACGGATTTGGCAAAATTGATTTAGATTTACAGCTAGATTTACCGCTACTTAATATGCAAATAGACCGTGAACGTGCCGCCAGCTTTGGCATTACTGCAGCCGATATTGCCAACGCGGTAAGCATATATGCAGGTGGTCTTAACGTTGCTAAATTTAATGATGCCGATGGTGATGGCCAACGTTACGATATTCGCCTAAAAGCCCAAGATGGCAATTTTAATCAGATGGCCGATTTAAGCAAAATATACTTACGCGCCAACAATGGCGATTTAGTGCGCCTAGACAGCGTTGCAAAATTTAGCCAAACACTTGGCCCAGCCATTATTAGCCGTTACGATTTGCAATACTCCGCCAATTTATATGCCAGCCCATCTATTCCACTAGGTGAAGCGGTTACAGCTGTAGAGGCTGCCACCAAAGAAATCTTGCCAGGCGAATATAAATACAAGCTTTCTGGCCAGGCAGAAGAATTTGCTAAAACGTTTAAAAACGTATCGTTTATTTTTGCCTTGGCCTTGGTGCTTTTATACATGGTATTAGCAAGCCAATTTAACTCATTTTTACAACCACTTATTGTGATGGTTGCCCAGCCACTCGCTATTATTGGCGGTGTATTCGCACTTTGGCTAACAGGCAATAGCCTTAATATATTCTCAATGATTGGGCTGGTTTTATTGATTGGGCTTGTCGCTAAAAACTCCATTTTATTGGTCGATTTAACCAATCAACTGCGCATTGAGGGCCAATCCATCAATCAAGCACTACTAAACGCCTGCCCTATCCGCATGCGCCCCGTGCTAATGACCTCACTCACCATTATTTTAGCACTGCTGCCAGCCGCGCTGGGATTGGGCGCCGGGGCAGAGACTAATGGCCCGTTGTCTGTCGCCGTCATCGGCGGCATGATTTCGTCCACTTTATTAACCTTAGTTGTAGTGCCTGCGGTTTATTCGCTGGCCATGGGTGGCGTGGCTAAACTGGAGACTAAATCTCTACTTAACCCCAAAGCTAACGCTTAATAATTTTGACCAAATATT
>JANMNC010000186.1:0-1829 GCA_031373695.1 Methylotenera sp.
GTCTTTTGGCGAAATATTTGAAACGATTAAAAATTGGTTGGTTAATTTATCATTTGCATCTAATAATGGAAAATACTTTTGATTCGCCTTCATGGTTAAAATCAAGCATTCTTGCGGTACTTCTAGGTAAACCTCTTCAAATTGGCCAAGCAGCACATTTGGGCGTTCAACTAAAGCAGTCACTTCGTCTAATAAGGCATCGTCATCAATTGGTTTGAGATTTTGTTTGGCTGCAGCAGCGTTTAATTGACTTACAACTTCAGCTTTTCTAGTGGCAAAACTGGCAATCACTGCGCCTTCATCTAGCAGCTGTTTTTCATAGCTATCAGCATGGTTAATAGTAATGATTGCTTGTTTAGCCTCAAAACGATGGCCGATTGTAGTGTTGCTGGCATTTAAGCCAAGCACGCTAATCGCGACAACACCGCTACCATGCATGGCGACTAGGCCATGCGCTGGGCGCACAAAGTTAACGCTTTCCCAGCCAGGGTTTTGCGTGTTTTCATGCAATTGATAGGTCATCACTTTTGGAATCGGCAGTTTTGCGATTGCCTCGTTGACAGCTTTTTGCAAACCATCTTGCAGCGTCACACCTGCTTGCAGCGCATCTAAAAACAGGGTGTTATTTTCATTTTTAAGGCTTGCCACAGCGCTATTATCTGCACCAAGTGATTGTAATTTTTTAAGTAGCGCAGGCGTTGCATTGCCGTTAGTATCTAAGCCTACATTGGCTGGCATCAGTTTTTGCGATATTTGCTTATCAGCCGCTTTGTCGGCTACATATTTGATGTGAGCGGCTAAACGACGTGGTGTTGCAAAAGCCGTTACCACCGCATTTTCTAAAGTTAAACCTTGCGTTTTCAGCGATTCAAATAAAACACTTGAAAACGCTTCGCCTAATTTATTTAAGGCTTTTGGAGGCAATTCTTCAACAAATAACTCGACTAGCAGATTTTTATTATGCGGATTCTTTTCCATGCTTATGCTGCTACTTTCTTTGCTGAATCTAACTTTGCAGACTCTAGTTTTGCTAGATTTTCTAATACTTCATCCGCCCAATTTTTAGGCGCCATGGGGAACCCAAGTCTAGCGCGGCTATCAAGATAACTAGCGGCCACAGCACGGGCGATATTACGGATTTTACCGATATAAGCTGCGCGTTCAGTCACCGAAATCGCGCCCCTAGCATCTAATAAATTAAAGGTATGCGCGGCTTTTAACACTTGCTCATAAGCGGGTAATGCAAGTTTTTGCTCAACCAAATTTTGTGCTTGTTTTTCGTGCGCAATAAAGGCGGTGAATAGAAAATCCACATCAGAATGTTCAAAGTTGTAGGTTGATTGCTCTACCTCGTTTTGGTGGAACACTTCGCCATATTTCACGTTTTCAGAATATTGCAAATCGTATACGCTATCTACGCCTTGCAAATACATGGCTAGGCGCTCTAAACCGTAAGTGATTTCACCCGTAATTGGTTTGCAGTTAATGCCGCCTACTTGCTGAAAATAGGTAAATTGTGTCACTTCCATGCCGTTGAGCCAAACCTCCCAGCCCAAGCCCCATGCGCCTAAAGTTGGGTTTTCCCAATCGTCTTCTACAAAGCGGATGTCATTTTGTTTTAAATCAAAACCTAATGCCTCAAGTGAACCTAAATATAGCTCTAAAATATTGGCGGGTGCGGGTTTTAATACCACTTGGTATTGGTAATAATGCTGCAAACGGTTGGGATTTTCGCCATAACGGCCATCTTTTGGGCGGCGGCTTGGTTGCACATAAGCGGCTTTCCAAGGCTCTGGGCCTAGTGCGCGTAAAAAAGTAGCGGTGTGCGA
>JANMNC010000059.1:0-3799 GCA_031373695.1 Methylotenera sp.
CATTATGCACATTTAACTATCCACGGCATATTGCACTTACATGGCTATGATCACGAAATAGAAGCGCAAGCCGAGCTAATGGAAAGCTTAGAAATTTCTATTTTAGCCAAATTAGGTTATGCTAACCCTTATCTTGTTATATAGGACGCCTTAATGGCTAGTGAGTCGGAAAAGTTAAGCAATAAACCTAGTAACAATACTAATAACAAACCCACATTATTAGAGCGTTTAAGTAATTTTTTACTGCGCGAGCCTGAAGACCGCGAACAGTTGGTTGAGCTATTACACGGCGCCTACGAAAATCACTTAATGGATAGTGATTCGCTTGCCATGATAGAAGGCGTGCTGCAGGTAAGTGAAATGCAAGTGCGCGACATTATGATTCCGCGTTCACAAATGGATGTTATCGACATCACTGACCCGCCCGAAACTTTTATCCCGCATGTGATTGAAACGGCTCACTCGCGCTTCCCTGTTATTGAAGACGATAAAAATGATGTAATTGGCATTTTGCTGGCCAAAGATTTATTGCGCTACTACGCAGGCGAAGAGTTTGAAGTGCGCGATATGTTGCGCCCTGCAGTGTTTATTCCCGAGGCTAAGCGCTTGAATGTGTTACTTAAAGAGTTTAGAAGTAACCGTAATCACATTGCTATTGTGGTAGACGAATACGGCGGCGTAGCGGGCATGGTCACCATTGAAGATGTGCTTGAACAAATAGTAGGCGACATTGAAGACGAATATGATTATGACGAAGATGAAGACAATATTATTCAAGACGCGCAAGGCCATTACCGCGTAAAAGCCTTGACTGAAATTGCTGATTTTAATGAAGCCGTCGGTACACAATTTAGCGATGAAGAGTATTCAACTATCGGCGGGCTAGTGGTGAATAAATTTGGGCACTTACCCAAACGCGACGATCACATAATTATCGACAACTTAAGCGTAAAAATTGTGCGTGCTGATAGTAGGCGCTTACATTCAATATTGGTAGAAGTCTTGCCTGACGAGCTTTACCCTATTGAATCAACATAAAGCATGTTTGTAAAAATATTTTAAGTGCGTGCTTATTGAACTAATTAGTGAATTTTAATCTCTGATTATTTCAATTGCTTGGGAGATTTATATGAATAAATGGACTTTAGTAGCGCTACTAGCTTCACAAATATTGTTGCCAACAGCTAGCTTTGCAGATGAGGCACAAACCCACCCGTTGGCAAAAGATGCGCCAGTGTCAGAAAATAGCGCACAAGTAAAAGAAATTCCTACTACTGAAAAAGAGTTTGTAGCGGCTATTAACAACTACACTAAAGAGCAAATTATTGCGCAATTGGGCGAGCCTGCTAGAGCCGAGGACGTAAAACTTAAAGACTCTGGCAAAGTGGTTGCATCTATTTGGTATTATCACAACATTAACACTGCCGAAGATGGCACTTACTTTCCAACTACCGAGCTAGATTTTATTGAGGGCAAAGTAGTGCAAGTGGTTTACATGAACAATGATGGCACTGAGGGACCAGATGCTGGCCAAACCTACGATGTGCCTGGTGGAAAACCAGCAATTTAGTAATTACCGCAATATAATTAAAAAGGGACGCTAAAGCGTCCTTTTTTATTGCTTAAATATATGTTTATTTCTTTAAAGCATCACGAATTTCACGTAACAACAATACATCATCTGGCGTAGCAGCAGGGGCTGCAGGTGGCGCATCTTTTTTCATTTTGTTGACCATTTTTACCATTTGAAAAATCACAAATGCCAAAATGATAAAGTTAAGCACGATGGTAATAAAATTACCATAAGCCAACATTGGAATACCCGCTGTTTTTAATGCCGCATAAGTACCCGCATTGCCTTCTGGAATATCTTTCAGCGCGATAAACATATTGCTGAAATCTAAACCACCAAATATTTTACCCACAATCGGCATAATAATATCGTTAACTAGTGAATCTACAATTTTACCAAAAGCCGCACCAATAATGACACCTACTGCTAGGTCCATCACGTTGCCCTTACTAATAAAGTCCTTAAATTCTGATCCCATACTCATTTAACACTCTCCTAGGCTTATTGTGATTATAAAATATTGATATAGTGTGAAGCAGCTGTAATATAGTCGCCTATTAAAGGCTTTGTCAACAAAGCATACGTAACCCAAGCTAGTTCAAACGTAAAAAATAATTAACTAAATGACCCTACCTAATTCTGTTAAACCTTATTCTCTAGCCTTTATTTTAGGCATATTGGCTGTGTTTGGTTTTGCACCCTTTTATGTTTTTGTACTACCCCTTATTGCAATTGCTGGCTTAGTTTATTTGTGGGCAAGCGCTCAACATGCCAACCAAGCTTTTAAATTAGGCTTTGCTTTTGGCTTAGGGCTATATTGCGTTGGTATTTATTGGATTTACATTAGCTTGCATGATTTTGGTGGCATGCCTTGGTGGTTTGCAGGTTTTTCTACCTTTTGCTTATGCGCATTTATGGCGCTGTTCCCAGCGTTAGTTGGTTATTTTAGCAAACGGCTTGGCTTTATAATATTAAGCGCGCCCATATTATGGGGTTTAAGTGATTGGGTACGCAGCTGGATTTTTACCGGATTTCCTTGGTTAACAATGGGTTACAGCCAAGTACCACATAGTCCGCTAGCAGGCTATATGCCAATTGTGGGTGTTTATGGGGTATCGGTAATTAGTGTGTTTGTTGCTGCGCTAATAGGTTATTGGATTGCGATTAAGCCACAAAACTTAATTTGGAAACGTAATGCAATTGCAGCGCTTAGCTTGATAATTGTGGCGGGCTTGGTATTAAAAGCAGTGGAATGGACAACAGCTACTGGCAAGCCAATTAGTGTGTCGCTTATTCAAGGCAATATTGCGCAAAATACCAAGTGGTCACCCGATACTGCACAAAACACCATCAACACTTATATCAACATGGTTAAAGACAGCAAAGCGCAACTTATTGTGCTACCAGAAACCGCCCTGCCAGTAATATCTAGCCAAATTGATGCCAGCATTACTGATGCCTTAACTAAGCATGCCAAGCAAAATAATGGTGATGTGATTGTGGGCATGGTTGAGTTGAATAGCGAAACTAACCAATACTTTAATAGCGCGTTTAGCTTTGGTGTGGCACCTACACAAAGTTATGCCAAAAATCACTTAGTGCCATTTGGCGAATTTATTCCACTAAAACAAGTATTTGGTTGGATATATCGCGATTGGCTCAACATGCCGTTAAGCGATTTATCTAGAGGCGGCTGGGAGCAAGCACCCATGCGGCTTGCAGGTCAGCATATTGGTGTTAATATTTGTTACGAAGACGTTTTTGGTGAAGAAATTGCCCGCCAACTACCAGCAGCAACGCTACTTGTTAATATCAGTAACGATGCTTGGTATGGCCAATCTTATGCGGCAGATCAGCACATGCAATTTAGCCAAGCGCGCGCCTTAGAAACTGGGCGCATGATGCTGCGCTCTACCAATACAGGCGCCACTGCCGCAATTGACGCGCATGGTTATGTGTTTGCACATGCACCACACGATGTGAAAACCGCACTTAATGTACAAGCCCAAGGCTACACAGGCAGTACGCCTTATGTTGCTTATGGTAACTGGCCATTTATAGTGCTTTGTTTTGCAGCTTTGATTGCGTTGGCGTGGATTAAGCTGTCGCAGAAAAGACTGTTTTTAAGGTAAAATCAGGCTTTTCGTTTAAGCAATATTCATCATGGCGAATACCAATCAGAAAATCAGCTTCCAACAAATTATTTTAACCCTGCAACAATATTGG
>JANMNC010000120.1:0-1546 GCA_031373695.1 Methylotenera sp.
TTGTCTACAATATCTTTGCTGGCAAACATGCTTTGGCCGCCAACCATAACGGTTTTTTCTCCCGCAAAGACCATATTGGCAGAACCTAGTGTCGTGGCTACTGCTACTGCGATTAAAAACTTGTTCATTTAAAACTCCTAATATAGATATATTAACTAAGCCAACTTAACAAAATAGTTAAGCCAGTTAAGTTCTTATACGCGGGTGTTTTAAAATTAGATTCAAACTATTAATTGCATACTAGCTAAATTAAGCTGCCCAGTAGGGTGGGTTCTTGAACCCAGGCGGTAGAACCACTTCAAGATTGCTATTTTGCAACGATTGACCGCGTGGGTCACAAGTGACCCACCCTACAAAAACATTTTATATTAGCTCGCACTGCTCCTAATTAGCTTGCAGCGCTCCTAGGCTAAAATACTGCTCTTCACGATGAAAAAATAGCTTTAACCTTTTAATTTTTTGTACTAATCGTTTGGCTTTCGGCAAGCCGCGCTAAACGTGCGGCTTCTTGAAACTTAGCATTTTCAATTTCGCGCATCACACTTTGCATGTCTACTGGTTTATTGGTTTGAACAAAACCGCCAGTAAGCTGTGAATCAATGGTTAATTCACCACGCTCATAAAGCGCCCAAATTTCTTTGGCATATTGCGTGTTTTTTAGTGCTGGCGCAAATTGGCCAAAATAAGTGGCTAAGTTATTCACATCGCGCTCTAGCATGGCTTTAGCGTGGTTGTTGCCTGCCGCATCTACCGCTTGTGGTAAATCAATAATCACAGGCCCATCAGTGCCTACTAAAATATTAAATTCTGATAAATCGCCATGCACAATGCCTGCGCATAGCATGCGGACGACTTGGTTGATTAAAAAACCATGATATTGCAGCGCAGTTGTTTCGTTAAGTTGTACGTCATTTAAGCGTGGCGCGGCATTACCATCATCGCCAGTCACCAGCTCCATTAACAGCACACCCTCATAAAAGTTATAAGGTGTTGGCACACGCACGCCAGCGCTGGCTAAGCGATACAGCGCATCTACCTCAGCGCTTTGCCACGCTGCTTCTTGCGATTCACGGCCATATTTGCTGCCTTTTTGCATGGCGCGGGCTTGGCGGCTATTTTTTACCTTACGGCCTTCGGTGTAATCAACACTTTGGCGAAAGCTTCTTTTATTCGCTTCTTTATAAACCTTGGCGCAGCGCACTTCACCGCCACAAATCACCACAAATACCATGGCTTCTTTGCCACTCATCAGCTGGCGCGTCACGTCATCAATAAGGCCATCTTCAACCAGCGGCTGTAATCTTGGTGGGATTTTCATGAATTCAACTGAGTAATCAAGCGCTTATTTCCAAACTTTGCCATAGGCGGCTAATAGCTGTTGATGCATTTTACTGCCTTCCATATTTGGCCCTAAATTATCTAAGCCAAAATATTGCGCCTCACCTTTAATAAGCTGGTGCGCTTGTTGCACGGTTTGTGCACCGTAAAGCAATTGCAGGTTCGCCTCAAATAGCATGCTGTCTGTTAACTCTTCATTTAATTGCAC
>JANMNC010000136.1:0-2124 GCA_031373695.1 Methylotenera sp.
TATTACCCACGATCGTTCTTTATTAAAACGCTTGGCCACGCGCATTATTGAATTAGACCGCGGTCAGCTTACTTCATGGCCGGGCGACTACGATAATTTTTTACGGCGTAAAGAAGAAATGCTGCATGCCGAAAGCCAACAGAATGCAGAGTTTGATAAAAAACTCGCACAAGAAGAAAAGTGGGTACGACAAGGCATTAAAGCGCGCCGCACCCGCAACGAAGGCCGCGTGCGCCGCTTAGAAGCCTTGCGCCTAGACCGCGCCGCTCGCCGCGAACGCCAAGGCAATGTTAAATTAAACCTAGACGCAGGCGAACGCAGCGGTAAATTAGTAGCCGAGCTGGATAACGTGGTTAAAGCCTATGGCGGCAGAACGCTGATTAACGGCTTTAGCACACGCATTTTACGTGGCGATAAAATTGGTTTGCTTGGCCCCAACGGCATTGGTAAAACCACTTTACTTAAATTGATTCTAGGCGATATTGAAGCAGACAGCGGCTCAGTAGAACGCGGCACTAAAATTAATGTAGCTTATTTTGACCAAATGCGTGAACAGTTAGACGAAGAGGCTACTTTAGCCGACACCATCAGCCCAGGTTCTGATTTTGTAGAAATTGGCAACGAGCGCAAGCACGTGATTAGCTATTTAGAAGACTTTTTGTTTCCGCCACAGCGCTCTCGCTCACCCGTTAAAAGCTTATCTGGTGGCGAACGTAACCGGCTACTTTTAGCCCGCTTATTTGCGCGCCCAGCCAATGTGCTGGTGCTAGATGAGCCTACCAACGATTTAGATATTGATACGCTAGAGCTATTAGAAAGCTTACTGCAAGAGTTTGCTGGCACGCTATTTTTAGTAAGTCACGACCGCGCGTTTTTAGAAAACACCGTCACACAAGTGATTGCGTTTGAAGGCAATGGCGTATTAACTGAATTTGGCGGCGGTTATGACGATTGGCAACGCTTTACGCAGCAACGCATAGAAGATAAAAAATCTGAATCGACACAAACTGTAAAGCCTAAGCAGCCACAAATTAATGCCAACGCTAAAGCTGCCACAAAATTAAGCTTTAAAGAGCAAAAAGAATTAGATGAAATACCTGGCTTAATTGAGCAACTAGAGCTTGAGCAAGTAGGCATCAACAAGCAACTTGCTGATACTGAGCTTTATAAAACCCAATCTGAAAAAGTGAAAAGCTTGCAAGCAAGGCTAACAGAAACAGATAGCCAATTAGAAAACATGCTAGCCCGCTGGGAAGCCCTAGACGGCAAGAAGTAAACCAACCAAGCCATTTAAAAGTCTATGTGAGCGCCTATAAAAGCTATCGTAAATAATAAGCGCCTGCAACACGCGCAACCTTTAAAAACGGTAGAATATGGTTTTTGTGTCCTTGTGGTGAAACGGATATCACCGGCCCCTCCTAAGGGTCAGTTTCAGGTTCGAGTCCTGACGGGGACACCACTTAAATTGTAATGATTTTATAATTACAAAGCTTAGTAAACTATTGCTAATTTCTGACATCATAAACACTTATGTTAATGAAAATTATTTTTTATAGCGCAATTTTATTAATTGCATTCTTAGCTTATCGCAGCGTTAGCATGGCGAGCACATTGCCTAAAATTGGCGAAAAATCACCCGATTTTAATTTACCAGATTCCAAAGGCCAATCTCACAGCCTTGCCCAATATGAAGGTAAATGGCTAGTGCTGTATTTTTACCCAAAAGATGACACCCCAGGCTGCACTAAAGAAGCTTGCACGTTTAGAGATGACTTACACAAACTAGAGAGCTTAGGCGCAATAGTGGTTGGAGTGAGTGTTGACGATGGCCGCAGCCACGCTGAGTTTGCAAAAAAATACAACTTACCTTTCGCTTTGCTTAGCGATAAAGATGGTACTGTTGCCCAAAAATATGGCGCGCTAACCAATTTAGGTCTAGTTAAAATGGCCAAACGCTATACTTTTTTAATTAGCCCAGATGGGATTTTGCAAAAAAACTATTTAAGTGTAGATACATCGCGCCACTCTCAACAAATTATTGACGATTTAATAAAACTAAAAAACCAATGAATCTAAAATAGCTAAAGTAACGTATATCAGCAATATGTAATTAAAATATTAAGG
>JANMNC010000139.1:0-3169 GCA_031373695.1 Methylotenera sp.
AGCTTAACGCGCAACGAAAAAGCGTTTTTTCAGCCCGCCACTGTGCCTTATTTGCGCGATGTGTATGACCACACCGTAAGTTTTATTGAGTCGCTGGAATCGATTCGCGATAGTTTAAGCGGCATGATGGATATTTACATGGCGAGTGTCAGCCAGCGTGTTAATTTAGAGCTGCGTGCACTGACGGTGGTGGCCATGCTGTTTATGCCAGCCACATTAATTGCGGGTATTTTCGGCATGAACTTTGATAAGATGCCTTGGCTAAAAGACTATTATGGTTTTTGGTGGGCAATTGGCTTGATGGCAACAATTGCGACTATGATGGTTTTGATTTTTTGGCGCCGGCAGTGGTTAAGCAGCAAGACTTAACTGATTAAGCATTTAAACCCAACTATTTAAGCAGCCCTGCGAGCCAATATCCATAAGGCCTGCAGGGCATCGTTTTTTCTCGTAACTTTAGAGTCGTTTTAACCTTTAATTAACTGCGCATATTTGGCACGAATTTTCGCCGCTTTGGGTGCAGCGACCGCCATGCAGTATGGGTTGCTAGGATTTTTATCAAAGTAATATTGGTGATAATCTTCCGCTGGGTAAAATTGGCTGGCGCCATTCACCTCTGTCACTATTGGCGCGCTGTAAATGTGTTGCGCATTAAAAGCTTCAATCATGGCTTTTGCTGCAGCCATTTGCGCATCATCTAGGCAAAATATGGCAGAGCGATATTGTGTGCCAATATCGTTACCTTGGCGGTTAGGCGTGGTTGGGTCGTGCGAAACTAAAAATATCTCAAGCAAAACATCGTAACTAACAATATCAGCATCAAACGTAATTTTAATACCCTCAGCATGCCCAGTGTCGCCGTTACAAATATCTTTATAGGTTGGGTTTGCCGTATGCCCGCCAATATAGCCAGATTCCACTTTGCTGACGCCTTTTAGCTGGCTAAACACAGGCTCGGTGCACCAAAAACAACCACCTGCGAAAATTGCAATTTGTTCATTATTCATCATTTCAACCTTAAGGCTTTTATTTTTAAAAACTCAAACTTACACTAATAATTATTAGTCAATATTAAACACAAAACATTACAGCAAACGTAAAATTAACAACATGGCCTTAAACGCATTATATGTCGATTTCAACTCCTACTTCGCATCGGTAGAGCAGCAATTACGGCCAGAGTTGCGCGGTAAACCTATTGGCGTGCTAGCCGTGATGGCTGAAACCACTTGCTGTATTGCCGCCAGTTACGAGGCTAAAGCATTTGGTATTAAGACTGGCACAGCCGTGCGCGATGCCCGTAAGCTATGCAAGGACATTATTTTTGTAGAGGCGCGACCACCACTTTATATACAATTTCACCACAAACTGATTGAAATTGTAGAAAGCTGCACGCACGTTGAAAAAGTATTATCGATTGATGAAATGGTGTGCTTTTTAACTGGTAGTCAACAAGTAAAAGAAAATGCGCTTAAGTTGGCCGCCAAAATTAAGTGCGAAATCAATAAGCAGTATCCGTTTATTCGCAGCTCAATTGGCATTGCACCAAACACGTTTTTATCTAAAGTTGCGTCTAATATGCAAAAGCCTGATGGTTGTGTGGTAATAGAAGATATCGATATTCCTGGCAAGCTTTATAGTCTTCCGCTACGCGCTTTAAACGGCATTGGCAGCCAAATGCAGGCACGACTTAATCGCTATGGTATTGATACAATTGAAAAACTCTATGCGGCTAACAGGCAACAATTACGGGCTGCTTGGGGTAGCATAGAAGGTGAGCGCTACTACGACAAACTGCGTGGAGTTGAGCCGTATTACGTTAAAAATGGCCGCAGCAGTTTAGGCCACTCACACGTATTACCCCCAGAATTACGTAATCTTGCAGGTGCTAAAGCGGTATTGCATCGCTTACTTCAAAAAGCTGCCATGCGCATGCGCAGTTATAATCTACATACTTCACACATCAGCGTAAAAATAAAATTACGCCACAGCAAAACTAAAGAAATTGCACGTTTTTATAATGAAAGCGCCATCACTGCGACAGACAATAGCTTGAAATTAACTGAGTCTTTAGAAACGCTTTTAGTTAAATTAGAATTATTAGATACTAACTTAGACCCAATTGCTGTTAACGTTAATTTTGGTGGCTTAAGCAACGCTAACGAATATATAGATGATTTATTTGCAGAAAAACCAAGTGCCACAGAGAAAAAACTAAATAAAGCACTGGATATTTTAAATTTAAAATACGGTAAAAATACCATTTATTTTGCAGGTGCCCATAACGCCTTGGGCAATGCGCCTATGCGTATAGCCTTTAATTACGTGCCTGACATAACAGTAGAGAGTTAAGGCAGATGGTTAGTTACAACGGCTTAGGCTGTCAGTATCTTTGCCAGAGGTTAAATCATCACTGCGACTTCCAAACGATAAATCATCTGATGAATCGCTGCGCTCTAGGTAGTCGTTTTTCTTGCCAAAACTTAAATCATTGTTGGCCGCGTTGCGCACCAAATCATCGCGCTTATTATTAAATATTAGCGAAGCAGTATCTTTTCCAGCTACTAGAGAATCGTCTTTTTTACCTAATTTTAATGATTCAGATTCTTTACCTCGGTTTAATTTATCACTCTTCTGACTAAATTTTAAATCCTCAGTACGTTTACCTAACAACAAGTCATCCCCACGTTTATCAAATGATAACGCATCGGTTTCTGTACCACGACTCAGGTTCTCTTGCGGGCAAGCAGAAAGTTTATTGGTGCAATTACAGCTGTTTTCGTCCGCAATGCCTGAAATGCTTGTGGATAACGCGCACAAACCGAAAAATATAATCGCTTTTATCATGGTAGCCTCTTATAAATTCTCACAATTGACTATACCGCTTTTGGAATAAAAAAACACCACTTTTATCCCATCAAACCTCGCACCTTGCGAACCAACACTCATGTGGTTTCTAGTGATGCTAAATATAGATTATTTTTACGCCCTTAGTTATCAAGGGCCTACAAACAATAAAACCCTCGCAAAGTGGGTTTTATTGTTACAACTAATCGTTTGTACAGTCTGTTTGTGTTGCATCACAACAATCACACTCTACAAACGAATAAAGCCCTCGTTAGAGGGCTTTATTGTGAGTTAATTGAGGGATTGACTCAATTAACTAATA
>JANMNC010000175.1:0-3066 GCA_031373695.1 Methylotenera sp.
GCATGGCGCCGCATTTGGCTTGGTGGCTAAACGTAAGCGCATATCAATATCAGAAACTGTATCGCTGATACTGTCTGGCACAATTGTGACATCGTTTTCTGCTGCGTAAGCGCTGTTAAAACTGGCTAATTGCAGCATTAAAATAATAGAAACTAATGGTTTAAATATCAAAATAAATGCTTTAAATAACGAGAATGCTTATTAATAGGTTTGTTATTGTAGGTTAATTTATTGATAATCTACAATAAATGGTGCGTGGTCACTAAAACGTACCTCTTTGTAAATTGTTGACTGATAAGCTTTTTTAGCTAATTCTGGCGTAGCTATTTGGTAATCTAGCCGCCAACCCACATTTTTTTCGTAAGCAGCGCCACGGTTGCTCCACCAGGTATAACATTCATCTGTGGTGGTTGGGTGCAAACTGCGATACACATCTACCCAGCCAACGCGGCTCATTAAATCAGTTAGCCAAGCACGCTCTTCTGGCAAAAAGCCTGAGTTCTTTTTATTGCCTTTATAATTTTTAAGGTCAATTTCTTGGTGCGCAATATTCACATCGCCACACACCACAACATCGCGCCCACTCGCTTTAAGCGCTTCTAAATGCGGCATAATGCGCTTTAACACGCTAAATTTAAAACTTTGCCGCTCTTCGCCGCTTGAGCCGCTAGGTAAATAAAGCGAAATCACACTTAAATTACGCCCATCTATATTGTCAAAACGGCATTCTATATAGCGCCCTTCATTATCTATATCGGCTAAGTCTTTATTAAAATGGCTTAAGCCTTCAATCACCGCATCTGGCTTTTGTTTACAGTAAATACCCACACCGCTATAACCTTTTTTTTGCGCGTAATGAAAATAGCCGTAATAGCCTGCAGGCGCTAACATTTCTGCGGTTAAATCGGCCTGTTGTGCCTTAACTTCTTGCATGCATATTACGTCAGCCTGCTGTGTTTGCAGCCAAGCGTAAAAACCCTTGTTGGCAGCAGAACGTATTCCATTCAAATTCGCAGTTATAATGCGCATTATTCACTTTCTTTTCATTTAGTTATGTCAAATATTCACTCAGATTTAAGCCAAGCATTTATCGCTTTCGCCATACAAAAACAAGTATTGAAGTTTGGCGAATTTAAAACCAAAGCGGGCCGTTTAAGCCCATATTTTTTTAATGCTGGGTTATTTAACGATGGTGATAGCCTATTAAAACTAGGCGAATTTTACGCCCAAAGCATACAAAAATCAGGTATTGAATTTGATATGCTGTTTGGACCTGCCTATAAAGGCATTACTTTGGCTGCCGCAATTGCCATTGCATTTGCCAAAAATGGTCGCAATGTGCCATATGCCTACAATCGCAAAGAAGCCAAAGATCATGGCGAAGGCGGCACCACAGTAGGCTCGCCTTTAGTTGGCCGCGTACTTATCATAGATGATGTCATTTCAGCAGGTACATCGGTGCGTGAATCGGTGAATTTAATTATGCAACATGGCGCAATTGCTTGCGGGGTGGCTATTGCTCTCGATCGCCAAGAAAAAGGTTTGGGCGAACTATCGGCCGTGCAAGAAGTGCAAAAAACTCACCAATTACCTGTTTGCGCCATAGCAAACCTTACAGACTTACTGCAACACATTGAAAACCAACAAGATATGGCACAACATTTGCTTAACGTTAAAACGTATCGCCAACAATATGGCGCAACTTTATAAAGTTAACATTTTATGCATAAATTTATTTTTATATTATTAGCTAGCGTTTTAGCAATACCCAGCTTTAGTTTGGCCGAAAGCAAAAAAATTGTGAAGTGGGTAGATAGTAGCGGCGTAACGCATTATGGCGATAAACTGCCCTTGCAAGAGGCTGGGCGTAACAATACCGAAATGAGTGAACGTGGTGTTGTTACCAAGCGCAATATTGTTTTAGACAAAAAAACTGAAATTATTGACCACGAAAAAGAACAACAAAAATTAAATCAAGAACGTAAAGATAAAATTTTGCTGGCTTCGTATACCAATGCCAATGAAATTGATTTAGCGCGTGATCGCAATTTGCAGATGGATCAAGCCTCAATGCAGTCACTTTCTCAACAAAAATTGAACATTAATAATCGTATGGCGCGTAGTAACAAAACTGCGCAAGGCTTTAAAACCAACAAAAAGCCTTTGCCGCCTTATTTAAATGATGAGTTAGCGATTGCACAAGCAGAGTCAGATAAATTAGATAAGTTAATGACGCAAAGAAAAGCCAGCATGGAAAGCACTCGCAAACATTACTCAGAAGAAAAAGAACGTTTTATTGCTTTAAAACTACCCGCTGAACCAACATTGTCTAACGCTGGCCAACCAAGCGCTGTTACAGCAGAGCAAACTTTACCCAACGTGGCTGTTGTGCCAGTTTCTAAATTAAGTACAGCACAACAATAAACTAGCCGGCAAGTTTTTGCTTTAAAATTTCGTTCACTTGCGCAGGGTTGGCTTTGCCTTTGCTGGCTTTCATGGCTTGACCCACTAATGCATTAAAAGCCTTTTCTTTACCCGCTTTAAATTCTTCTACCATGGCGGGGTTGGCTGCAAGCACCTCATCAATAATCGCTTCAATCGCGCCACTGTCAGACTCTTGTTTTAAGCCTCTTTTTAAAATAATTTCATCCGCAATATAATCACTGTCACCATCACCATCTGGTATAGCCTCATTAAGACCTGCTTTGCTACAAATTTCAGCGAACACTTCTTTTGCCGTTTTATTAGAAATTGTATTGTCTAAAATTCTTTTTAATAGGACTGCTAATTGTTTTGGTCTTAGTGGACAAACACCAAAAACACTGCCATATAGATTTAAGTATGCAGCAACATCACCCATTACCCAATTTGCAACTAGTTTTGGTTCACCACCTAGCGCATCTAAAGTTGCTAAAAAATAATTTGCTGTTCCGCGAGAGTTGGTTAAAGCCGCTGCATCATAACTGCTTAAACCAAAATCCGCTTCAAAGCGTGCTTTCATGGCTTCCGGCAGTTCTGGCATAGTCGCTTGCACACGCGCTTTATCGGCGGGGGTCACTTCTAATG
>JANMNC010000188.1:0-9836 GCA_031373695.1 Methylotenera sp.
TGCTTATTGTAGTAGAATAATAATCAAATTTTGGTCTTATCTATAGAGCCATTTGTTAACTATTAATAGAGCCAATTAATTTAAAATGCCATCATTAATTTAGGCTAAACCATGCTGCAACTAATAAATAACGCAACACAAATGCTTAAAACCGAGCGTGCGCTTTACTTGCACTTGCACCCAAGTTCTGCTGCGCTTTCAACGCAAGCCAATGAACATTTTTTGTATGGCGTACCTATGCACTGGATGAACGATTGGGGCACCCCTGTACCGTTATTTATAAGCCATGCAAAAGGCGCACATTTTAGCTGTGTAGATAACATTGACTACACCGATTTTTGCTTGGGCGACACAGGTGCTATGTTTGGCCACAGCCCGCCAGCAGTAGCTAGTGCAATTAAAAATCAAGCCGAAAAAGGCTTTACTACTATGCTGCCTAGCGCCCTATCTGCCAGCTCTGGTGAGGCTTTGGCTGCAACCTTCAATTTACCAGTTTGGCAACTTGCTACTACCGCAACTGATGCCAATCGTTTTGTGTTGCGTTGGGCGCGCGCAGTAACAAGTCGCAAAAAAGTACTAGTGTTTGATGGTTGTTATCATGGGACAGTAGATGACACTATGCTAGATGTAGTAGATGACAAAGTAGTCAATAGAAAAAGCTTGCTTGGCCAAGTGCAAGATTTAACTTTACACTCAGTTGCAGTGCCATTTAATGATTTAGCTGCGGTAGAGCGCGAATTAGCAACTGGCGAATTTGCTGCTGTACTTACTGAACCTGCGCTTACCAATTGCGGCATGGTATTACCTAAGGCAGGCTTCATACAAAACTTGCGGGCGCTTTGCACAAAATATGGCAGCTTACTTATTCTAGATGAAACGCATACTATATCTACCGCACTTGGTGGCTGGGCAAAAGCGCATAATGTAACGCCAGATTTCTTAGTGGTGGGCAAGCCGATTGCTGGCGGATTACCAGCAGCTGCCTATGGATTCAGTAGCGACATGGCTACACGCATGAAAGCCGCCAAAGATAGCGCACCGCCTGGACATTCTGGCATTGGTACAACGCTTTCTGGCAATATGATGACGCTGGCGGCTATTCATGCAACCTTAACCGAAACGGCCACAGAAAGCGCATATTGCCACATGCTAGCATTAGCGGCCTTGCTAGAGCATGCGCTTACAGATTCAATTAAAACGCACAATTTAGCGTGGAACATCACCCGCTTAGGGGCAAGGTTAGAGTTACAATTTTGTGCGATTTCACCCAAAAATGCAGCAGAAGCAAGAAACGCGCAAAATGACACTATTGAATCGGCGATTCACTTGTACTTATTGAATCGTGGCGTGTTGTTAACGCCATTTCACAACATGATGTTGGTGTGCCCTGCCACAACTGAGGCCGATGTAAACAAATTAGTAAGCGTATTTAGCGAGTGTTTAACTGAACTAACTCAATCTTAAATTCCGTCATTCTGAGCGTAGCGAAGAATCCAGAACTTTGTCAGTTAACTAAAAACTGGATTCTTCGCTACGCTCAAAATGACGGCGTTAAAATATAAACAGTTTTAAAAAAGTTGAAAGTAAATGACCAAAAACATAAACGATGTAACTGATTTTGCCACAAACCAAGTAAAAGTTGAGCATGGCACAGTGGCGCAAGATAAAGTAGTAGTGGGCGTTGCCAGCGATGCTAATACTAAAATAACCATGAAAACTTACAACCATTACACCGACCCAACCGAGCAATTTTTTGCAGGCATTTGGCAAAGCAGCGTCGGCGCAAAAAAGGTGAACTACACAGAGGAAGAATTATGCGTGATATTAGAAGGCCGCGTGCGCTTAACCGATTTAGATGGCAATGCCAAAGAGTTTGGTGTGGGCAGCACCTTTGTGTTACCCGCAGGCTTTAAAGGCACTTGGGAAACCCTAGAAGCGGTGAAAAAGATTTATGTGATTTGGCAGGCTAAATAATACAAAAATAAATGCCCTGCAAGCCTTATGGATATTGGCTTACAGCCCTGCACTGGAATATTTTAGTCCAATGGCATATTTAACGCATTAAACTCTACGTCTAAAAGAAATTAACGCTAAAATTCCAACAAGCATCATGGCGTACGTACTTGGTTCAGGTACTGCGAAAACATTTAATTCAGGCCCATTGACTGCCAAACCAGACGTGGCAATATTACCTGAAATCAATGTTAATGCTCCCCCGCCAACTCTATTGAGCACTACAGAACCACTGCTACCTGCATTAAAATTAATAGCGCTGCCTGGGTTCAACGTAATATCAAAATTATCCCATGATATTGTTGCTCTCGGGACAAGTTGAGTTATGGCAATTGGAGCAACACTCCCGCCCGTCACCATAAGATTAGCGCCAGCGTTAAGTACCACATTGCTGCCCATTGTTAACATGCCAGTCAACACAGATAACGAAATATTAGGCGCAGTAAAAGTAAGATTATCAAGAAACAAATCTCCATCCGCTGAGATATTTATCAGTGAATCAGATGTGACAAAGCCACCATCGAGTGTTAAATTGCCAGCACATGCAAATGACGCACCATCTAGCGTTGAGGCCGTCAATTCACCTGAACAGTTTGTATTTGCAATGCTAGCTATAGAAATCGCATTGGCTGAAACAGGTAAAAAAACCAAAAAACACAGTGCATATAATTTGCGCAACATAGAATCTCCTAATCAGATACGCAAATATTATCCTAGCCATTCACTTGTAGATGTGACAAATTGGTGAATGTGTAATTAGCAGTATTACGTCAACGAAACAATCGCTTCAATTTCCACCAACACATCGCGCGGTAGTTTGGCCACTTGCACAGTAGAGCGTGCTGGTGCGTGGCCACCAAAAGTATCACCATATACTTTATTCATGGGCACAAAATCATCTAAGTTTTTTAAAAATACGGTGGTTTTAACTACCTTAGATAAATCTGCACCTGCAGCTTCAATTACGGCTTTTAGATTGGCCAATACTTGCGTGGTTTGCACGGTAATATCGCCATCGTTTAATGTGCCGTCTGCACGCAGTGGAATTTGACCTGAGGTGAACAATAAACCACCTACTGCAATCGCTTGTGAATAGGGGCCAATGGCAGCGGGCGCGTTGGGGGTTTGAATGATTTTCATCGATTTACTTTCATTTAAAAATTACATTTTAATAGATTTATTTATTAGCTGTTATTGTTAACTCACGTTTTATGTTGGCTAATAATAATAGATTTTTTTAGGAATCTGAATACCTAAATTGTACGCGTTTAACGTTACAAAATAATTCGTAGGCAATAGTGCCAGCAGCTTTTGCTACATCGTTTGCCGCTATTTGGTCACCCCAAAGCTCTACTTGTGAACCTATTTTTGCAGTCGTAATATCGGTTAAATCAACAAATAGCATATCCATTGAAACGCGGCCTATGACTTTGGTTATCATGCCATCTACCGCCGCTGGAGCTAGGTTGCTAGCGCTTCTTGGGTAGCCATCAGCATAGCCACAAGCCACCACACCTACAGTGGTGTCGCGCGTTGCAGTAAATAGGCTGCCATAGCCAATAGATTCGCTTTGCGCTACTTTACGTATTGATATTACTTGAGAAGTTAACTGCATTACTGGGCGTAGTGTTGTGTTGGGCATCATGAGCGGATCGGCCCCGTACAACATAATACCTGGGCGACACCAGTTGCCTTGAGTAGTTTGCCAGCCCAATATGGCGGCCGAGTTTGCAAGGCTATAATCTGCCGTATAAGCTTGTGAATTAAGGCAAGCAACCGTATTTTTAAAAATCTCAACTTGCTGTAATGTGTGTTGCGATTTTAAATTATCAGCATTGGCAAAGTGGCTCATCAGCACAATTTTTTCAATGTTCGCATGGCCATTTAAATGCTCATAGGCGCTTATATAATCGGCAGCAGATAAACCCACGCGGTGCATGCCGCTATCGAGTTTTAGCCAAACTTGCACTGGTTTTGCTAACTGTGTAGCCAACAATATTTCTAATTGCCAAGTTGCATGCACTACAATCCACAAATCATTTGCCACAATTTCGGGCAGCTCTGCCGCCTCAAAAAAACCTTCTAACAATAAAATTGGCCCGTTTAAACCTGCTTGACGCAACTGCAAAGCCTCTTCCAAACAGGCTACTGCAAAGCCATCTGCCTCATTTTCAATTGCTTTGGCACACTGCACAGCACCATGGCCATACGCATTAGCCTTAATTACCGCTAACGCTTTACCACCGTGCATTTGCTTTGCAACGCGATAGTTATGGCGAAACGCATCTAGGCGAATATGAGCGACAGCAGGACGAGTCATGATTTAATGTTAAGCATATATGTCTTTATTTTTGCATGCCTACATCCACTTGCGTTAGCCCAGAATATACCAGCTTGAGCTAAATATGCATGCTGGAAAGGCGCATGGATATTGGTCTGCAGGGCATCTATTTACGCAGTGTTTTTTACATGCCTATTATAGTTTTTAATATTGTTTTGTTTAATAGTGTAACGACTTAATGCCAAATCGTCACTGTGAATTGCTGGCTGCCTGTTAGTCACTAAATCTGCCAACACTTGCGCCGAGCCACAGGCCATAGTCCAACCCAATGTGCCGTGGCCTGTGTTTAGCCATATATTATTATAAACTGCAGATGCTTTGCCTATAATGGGGGTGCCGTCTGGTGTCATCGGGCGTAAGCCTGTCCAAAATTGTGCTTTTGTTACATCGCCACCATTTGGAAACAAGCCATTCAACACCATTTCAAGTGTTTCACGTCGACGTGGGTTTAAGCTTAAATCATAGCCCGCTAATTCTGCCATACCACCTACCCTAATTCTATCGTCAAAGCGTGTAATAGCAACTTTATAGGTTTCATCCATCACCGTAGAAATAGGTGCCGCACTACTATTAATAACTGGCACGGTAAGTGAATAGCCTTTTACAGGATACACCGGTATATACAAACCTAAGCCTTGCATTAGCTCGCGCGAATAACTGCCCAGTGCTACCACATAGTGATCGGCTGTTAGTGTTTCGTTACCAACATCTGAGCTAGAATCTAGGCCAGACTCTGTGCTAATTTTTACCCCACTTATTTTATTGTTAGCACTTAATAAGCGGTCAATTTTCACACCTTGTCTAAATTTAACACCCAACTTTTGCGCTTCAAGCGCTAAATTAGTGGTAAATAATTGGCAATCACCCGTTTCATCGTGCGGCAAACGTAAACCACCTAACAGCTTATCTTTTACCAAAGCCAGCGCAGGCTCTACGCGGGCGCAACCGTCAGGGTCTAAATGCTCAAAGGGCACACCTAAACGTTGCAGCACTGCAATATCTTTTGCCTCAGCATCTAATTGTTTTTGTGTGCGAAACACTTGCAATGTGCCAAGTGTGCGGCCTTCATAGGCAATACCTGTGCTAGCGCGCAGCTCACCTATACAATCTCGGCTATATTCTGCCAAACGCACCATGCGCTCTTTGTTGGTGTCGTAACGCTTAGCAGTACAGTTTTGCAATAACTTCATGGTCCATTGCAATTGCCACAAAGTCCAATCTGGCTTTAAAGCCAATGGCGCATGGCGTTGAAACAGCCATTTAAGCGCTTTTAATGGCACGCCTGGTGCCGCCCACGGTGCCGAGTAGCCAGGCGATATTTGGCCAGCATTGGCAAAACTTGTTTCTAAACCTACCGAGGGCTGACGGTCAATCACTGTTACATCAAAGCCATTTTTGGCTAAATAATAAGCACTTGTAACGCCTATTACGCCAGAACCCAAAATAAGCACTTTCATAACAACCTCTGCTTTAAAGATATTATGCTTAGTTTATTGAATATTGATTGCGTAAATTAACTTAAATATTAAATTTAACCATACTAATTAATTAATTATTTTAAATTAACAGCAATATTATCTAAAATAGTTTAAATTAATAGTTAATCTTTAAAATCAGGAAAAAATATGCGTATTCGTAGCCATTCTATTCGTGAGCTAGACCGACTAGACCACAAAATTTTATCAGTATTGCAGGCAGATGCTCGCATTGCCATTACCGAGCTGGCAGAGCGTGTCGGTTTATCGGTCACACCTTGTGGCGAGCGCGTTAAAAATTTAGAAAAAGAAGGGGTTATTACTGGCTATCACGCACGGCTAAATCCGCATGCACTGGGCTTAGGCTTATTAGTGTTTGTAGAGCTAAAATTATCTACAAAATCTGGTGCAATATTTGGCAAATTTAAACAAGAAATACTCAAATTGCCTAGCGTATTAGAGTGCCATTTAGTTTCTGGCGATTTTGATTATTTAATAAAAGCACGCATTGCACAAATGTCAGACTACAGAACCTTACTGGGCGATATTCTACTCACATTGCCAGGTGCACAAGAATCGCGCAGTTATATAGTGATGGAAGAAGTAAAAGAAGGTTTTGCGTTGCCATTAATTGAGACTAAAGAGTAAGATGTTTTTAACTATTTAAGCAAATATTTTAAGCTAGGTTGTATCTTAATGCGGGGGATAAAATGCAAACAATTCAAACCAAACTATTTATTAACGGCCAATTTGTTAAAGGTGAAGGTGATTTAATTAGTGTGCTAAACCCCGCCACTGGCTTAGAAATTACACAAATAGCCGAAGCATCTTTAGCACAAATAGAAGCCGCAGTTAATGCTGCAGCATGTGCATTTAAAACTTATAAAAAAACCACACCACGCGATCGTGCTGCCATGCTACTTAAGCTAGCCGATGCAATAGAAGCCAACTGTGAAGCCTTTGCTGAACTTGAATCTGCAAACTGTGGCAAGCCTTATTTAGCCGCCTTAAACGATGAAATGCCTGCCGTGGCAGATGTATTTCGCTTTTTTGCAGGCGCAATTCGCAATATGACAGGCTCTGTAGCTGGCGAATATTTGGCAGGCCATACCAGCATGATTCGGCGTGACCCGCTTGGCGTTATCGCGTCCATTGCCCCCTGGAATTATCCATTGATGATGGCAGCTTGGAAATTAGGGCCCGCCTTGGCAGCAGGCAATACGGTGGTGTTAAAGCCATCTGAAATAACACCGCTAACTACACTTAAATTAGCTGAATTAATCTCTGAAATATTCCCTGCTGGTGTAGTTAATATTTTAAACGGCCGTGGTGAATCGGTGGGTACGCCAATGATTTCGCAGCCGCAAGTGCAAATGATTTCAATTACTGGCGATATTTCCACAGGCCAAAAAATTATGGACGTAGCCGCAAAAAGTGTAAAACGTACGCACCTAGAACTAGGCGGCAAAGCGCCTGTAATCATATTTGATGATGCAGATTTACAATGTGTAGTTGAAGGCATACGCACTTTTGGTTTTTACAACGCAGGGCAAGATTGCACGGCTGCTTGCCGCATTTATGCAGGTAAAAAAATCTATGAAAAATTAGTCGCTGATGTTTCAAGTGCAGTTTCTAGCATTAAAGTAGGCGAGCAAAAAATGGCTGGTGTTGAAATGGGGCCGTTAATTTCAGCACGTCAACGTGAGCGCGTTGCTGGGTTTGTAGATAGGGCTAAAACGCAAAAGCATATCGAAATTACCACTGGCGGCAAATTTATAGATACGCGCGGCTTTTTTTATGCGCCAACCATCATTGCTGGCGCAAAGCAAACAGATGAAATTGTGCAAAAAGAAGTATTTGGCCCTGTGGTCTCTATCACCCCTTTTGATGATGAGGCCCAAGTTTTAGGCTGGGCAAACGAATCTGAATATGGCCTAGCTAGCTCAGTGTGGACAAGTGACGTTTCACGCGCCATGCGCATGGCAGCCGAGCTGCAATACGGTTGCACATGGATCAATACGCATTTTATGCTAACCAACGAAATGCCTCATGGTGGTATGAAAAAATCAGGCTACGGCAAAGATATGTCGATGTACGCGATTGAAGATTACAGTGTGGTGAGACATGTAATGCTCAAATTATAAAGTGCATGTAATGCTCAAATTATAAAGTGCATGTAACGCTCAAGTTATAAAGCACATGTAATGCTCAAAACATAAAGTGCATGTAATGGTTAAATTATAAAGCGCATGTAATGGTTAAGTTATTACTAAAAGTGTTAGCCTAAAAAGTTGGTGGGCTACACGAGCTTACCAGCATGCACACTTGATTACCAACATTGCGAAACCGATGTAACTCGCGGCTATTAAAATAATAAGCATCGCCCACACTTAATACCCTAGTTGATTCACCCACGGTGACTTCTAACTGGCCAGAGAGTATCACGCCGCCCTCCTCACCCTCATGTTGTAACATAATCATGCCAGTGTCGGCGCCCACCGCATAACTTTCATGCAGTATTTGCAAGGCGTGGCCTGCTTTGGCTGAGCCAATTTGGCGATATGAAATGCCCTCACCACCGCTAATTTCGCTTAAATCTTGTGCGCGGTAAAACACCTCACTTTGCATGCCTGGCAATTCATCTGAAAAAAACTCAGCCAATGTCATGGGTATGCCTGCGAGTATGCGTTTGAGCGCACTAACAGACGGGCTAGTGTTGCCAGACTCAATCAATGAAATAGTGGCATTAGCAACACCTGCTTTTTTAGCCAATGCGCGTTGTGAAAGCTGGTGACGCAAACGCACCATGCGCAACCTTAAACCGACATCAATATCCATCACGTTTCTTTCAAAGTGTTAATTGTGTTAAATATACAATAACACTGATAAATTTTCACCTATTAAATTCAATGACTTAGTTTTCATCAAATACAGTCTTGACGCAATATGCTAAACACTTAATGATGTGTTTAATAAAGTTATTTGTAAGATTAAAAAATGAGTCAAACCAAGCATATTAAACTGCCCGATTTATCACATTACTGGGTGCCATTTACTGCTAATCGGCAATTTAAAGCCATGCCGCGCTTAATAAAAGTGGCCAAAGGCAACTATTTCACCACCATTGATGATCGCCAATTGCTAGACGGCACAGCCGGCTTGTGGTGCACACCACTAGGGCACGGCCGCGAAGAAATCGCTACGGCTGTTGGCAAACAATTATTAACACTAGATTACGCCCCTGCGTTTCAATCTAGCCACCCATTGGCTTTTGAAGCGGCCACCAAGCTGGCTGAATATATGCCTAAAGGTTTAGACCGCATCTTTTTCACAGGCTCTGGTTCTGAATCTGCTGACACCGCTTTAAAAATCGCATTGGCTTACCACCGCGTATGTGGCAACCCGCTACGTAACAAGCTAATAGGCCGTGAGCGCGGTTATCATGGTGTGAATTTTGGTGGCATTGCAGTGGGTGGCATTGCAGGTAACCGCAAAGCATTTGGCAATAGCTTGAGCGGCGTGGACCATATTCGTCACCCTTTGGATATTGCAAAAAATGCTTTCACTAAAGGCTTGCCAGCTGACGGTGGCGTGGCGCTCGCCAATGAATTTGAGGCTCGCATTTTAACCTTACACGATCCATCAACCATCGCGGCACTCATTGTTGAGCCGATTCAAGGCTCTGCTGGTGTGCTTATTCCGCCTATTGGCTACTTAAAACGGTTGCGTGAAATTTGCACAAAATACGGCATTTTGCTAATTTTTGATGAAGTAATTACGGGTTTTGGGCGTTTAGGCACTAAATTTGGCGCTAATTATTTTGATGTAACGCCCGATATTTTATTGTGTGCCAAAGGTTTAACCAATGGCGCTGTGCCAATGGGTGCAGTGGCGGTAAAACGTGAAATTTACGATGCCTTTATGGAAAAAAGCCCTGCTGGCGCAATTGAATTACCACATGGTTACACTTATAGCGCAATACCCATTGCCTGTGCGGCGGCGTTAGC